>JABDAV010000022.1 GCA_013289015.1 Bacteroidota bacterium
TTTTCCACTGCATCATCTAAAGTGGTTTTATCCTTTACTTTAGAAATATCAAGTATTGAATAAGGAACGATTTCTCTAACTAATTCTTCATTAATAATGGACTGGTAAAATGCACAAATAGTAGTTTCTCCATTTTGTGCATAGATGTATTGCTTATGTGGTTGTTTTGAAATGAATGCTTTGAAAGGTTTAATGCTTGCAGGATTATTAAGAAAACCTCCGCCACCGCTTTTAACTTTGCACCGAATATGTCGTAAAGGATTTATTTGATTGCCATTCTTATCTTTTTGTTTCCCAAATGCAAATAAGTTTTCTATTGCTTGAGCAAATGTCTTTCCCTCATTTATCCGGCTTTGAATTTCCTTTTTTAAATATTGCTTTAGATTAGGGTCAATGATTATTTCAAGGTCTTCCATTTTTTCAAAATCTGACAGAAGCATCTTTGTTGCTATAAAAACAGCATCGCCTCTTTTTTGATTTTGTTGAAAAATGAAATTGCCGTCACCATCTGTTTCAGGAATAAATTTACCATTTAATTCCTTGTATTGTGGTTGCTTAATAGCCGCAAAAAATGTTTCCTTATGCAGTTGTCCTCTGATTGTATCTCCTTTGGCAATGGTTGGGATTTTTTTGCCTGATTCATCCAACTTATAATGCCATTTACCATCTTCTTTTATCTCTTTTACAAATTGCTGCCTGCCACGTTTACGAACCTTTTTATAAGTATCGGTAATAGTTCTATGTTCAGCCTGAAAGTTGATTAAGCTTTCATCTTCAATCCATTTTTTTATCGATTGTCCATTAAAAGAATTCCATTGCCTTACTGATTCATGATAAGGTAGATTTTTGTCATTTGCTTCATTGTATCGCAACAAAATTTTATCCCTGATTGCAGCGGGAGGTATCAAAGTTAGTACCATAGCGTCAACAGCATGATGGCTGTGTTTATCTCTTTTCTTCTTCTCTAATCGTGGTTGTATTTTATATATCTTTCTAAAATCATCAGTTACAGAACCTTTTTCGACTTCCACCTTTTTGAAAACTGTTTTAAGAAAGGGCAATGCATATTTAGTAACTATCTGCGTATCTTTTAATTGACTATTTCTCCAGCCGGCTTTATACTCTTTTATAGTAAACGTTTCTAACTTTTTGCGCCAGTAGTCTAATTCAAATTTATATAGATGTCTTTGCTGTATGCAGTAGTCTTTTCTATCTTTTGTTGAAGCTTTCTTTGATTCATTAATCCAGAAATCTATTTGTCCATTTATTTGGTCTGTTCTTTCTGAAGTGACTATGCGCTTATTTTCTCCTTTGATGGTTTTTTCTTCGATAGTTATACTGCCAAATATTAATTCCAAAGTTGAACATATTGGTTTGCATGTAATACCAAAAATTGTTTTTTCTTCTGTATAGTTTGGGCAATCAAAAGGGATATTATTTTTCTTTATGTCCCTATTATATTTTGAAGAAGCAATAGTTAGGTTTTTTAATTCATTATCAAAACTCATACTTGCAGGCACTGTATGTTCAAAATCATATTTCACGCCATTGAACAAGTCACATACATTTATCATCTCACCTGTATAAGGGCAATGCATTTCTTGTTCTTTCCATAACCGGATTTTATCTATCAATATTTTATCTTCCCGGTCGTAACTTGTTTTGCATTCCTCATTTATTTCATCTATTATTTTCTTGTATTCATCGTTTTCTTTTTCCCGGTCACGTTGCCATTTTTCTATTGCTTTTCTCCTGTTGGCATCATTCAATTCTCTTGCTATTTCTATTACTACCCTTGTATCTTCATCTATCTTGCCTTCTTGTAATAAATAATTCATTAACCCTCTCAGTTTGTGTAATGTTTTAAGAGCCATCGGATTTTTAAAACCATTACTGATTGGCTGCGGTTTACCTAAAACCGATATATCATTTTTTGTTGTAGCTGCTTCATATGTTTCTTGTTCTGATGGATGCCAAAGATGTTTTTTGTTCTCGTCCGGTACATTATAAGTATCCTGTAAATAATCAAAAATTTTATCGTGTAACTTTTCTGATTTTAAATATGTTTCCTTTCTCTCCTTAGTTCTATAAGATTGCAAAAAAGTCAAGTATTGCATACTTATATAATCTATTATTTCTTGTTTTTCTGTTTCAGTTTTATTATCCCATGTTGCAGAGCCAAACGCTGAAATTGTTTTTGTTTCAATTTCATATTTATCATCGTTAGTTAGCTGGTAATTCGCATCAGTGCTAAAAGAAAAACCACTATTTATTTGGTCGCTTACCAGATTGTTTACAATATTTATTAATTGTTTTTCATGATTTTGTTGTTGAATAATTTTTTTTACTTCATGTGAAAATGTTTCAATTAAACTGTCATCAATTTTTACATCTTTGCCTAATACCTTATGCAGGTTTGCTAAATAAACTGCTTCACTATATATAAAACCCTGGTAGAGATAAGGAAGAATTTTCTTTATGGCAGAAAGACTAAGTGTAGCATAACCTTGCTGTAACTTTATTTTTGAAAATTTTTCAATTTTTTCTTCGTCAGTTAGCATTAATTTTTCGACAGCAAACTCTTTTAATTTTTCTTTAGAATCAAACGTAAATAATACATGCCAGATATCTTCAACAGAATATTTGCAAGTTTTGGCTTTACTAAATAAATCTTCTTTCCATCCATACTTTTCTTTCCAATCATCACCCAAAGTTTCTTCAAAACTATTTAGTAATGTACATGAAATTACCTTTGTATCATCTTCTTTGTTTTTGCTTCCTTTGTTGTGCTTTGATAAAATATTTCCACCAAGTTTTCTTAGCTCTTTATTAATGCTGTTGAGTTTGAAATCTTTTGATGATTTGTAAAATAGTGGGTAAATATTTTCATTTAAAACAATAGTTCTGTCTATGTCTTCAGGTAATTGTATTTTAAGATTATTAATAAAAACCCATGTTCTGAATTCTTCGTACAAAGGATGGCTAACCGGGCATCTTTTTTTGCCGGCTTTAATAAATTTATTGTTCTCATCTTTTGCCGGGGTTTCTAAAGTGCAAAAGCCAATTAATCCTTTCTGACTTCTTAACGGGCGTTGCCAAACAATTGCTTTCCAGAATTTCTTTTGTGTTGCTTCATCAATATTCTGCACCTTACAAATTGTGTTTAATTCATGTTCGTAATCAGTTCTAAGATTGTAACGTTTGCGTATTCGTTCATTTTTATTTTTATTCAAATAGTATAATGCAGCGCCCAATGTTTTGTACTCATTAATTAACGGCTTGATTGCTTCAACACCTTTGGTTCCGTTCTTTTCACTTCCATTTAAAATTGTTTTTGCTTCTTCATTTTCATCATCCCTACCCCTATAACCTCTGCGTTGTACTAATTGATATAAAATCCTTCCTAAAATATGCGGATTGTCTTGAAATATTTTTTTGTGACTTTCTTCCTCACTTACAATTAACATTCGGAATAAATAATAACTCTCATGTCTGCTAAAACCAAGTCTCTCAAAATCTGGTTTTTCATCTCCATCAAAATCAAAACGAAGCCATTGTATAAATTTTTCTGATTGCGGATATTTTCTGCCGACGCCTTTTGTGTAATGACGCCATTCATTTAATTCATTAATATCAAGCGGACACATTTTGTTTTGAGTTAAACATTCAAGCAAATTCCATTTGCGGTATTTTTCAGCCTGGTAAATTCTTCTTTTACTTCTGCTTTCAGTTCTTTTTTGTACTAAAGGAAATTCGCCAGACTTCCCTTCACCTACTCCCTTATCAAAAGTGAGCACACCTTTGTCAATAATCTGATTTTCAAGTTCGGGATTAATATCTCTAATTGCCCAACCTATTGAATTGGTTCCAAGGTCAATTCCTAAGATTTTTTCCATTTTTACAAAATTAATATTTTTTGGTTGTATACACACTACATATATTTGCATGCACAAGGGCGAAGTATTTGGTGCACTAAGTATAGATTTCAGCGTCCAAAACTGTTATCGGGTAATTGCCTAGCCTTTTTTCCATATCACTTAATTTTTTAAGTAGTGTGTATGTTGTGATTTGTTTTTTCTTATTATATTTATTTTTGAAAGCTTATCACAATAAGGCTATAAGCCGAAGATTAATTTCTTAAGCTCTGCATCGTTTACGCTCTGTGGAGCTTTTTGTTTTTTATTCATTTTTAATTAATTTATACTTTGTTGTGAAAACATTTAAAGCGGCGCGAGTCGCTTTTTTATTTATATCACATTTCTTCAATGCCAGATATGAATTATATACTGGGAAAAATTATTCTACAGCCCGATTTAATTTCGGCAATCATAATGGCAGTATTCCAATTGATAAATATAGAAGAGTAATACTTTGAAAAAAGGGGAAATTTCCCCTTTTTTGATACTTGAAGCTAAATTATGAATGCAAGTAAATAGTTTTACTTTAATCGCATGCGCAATCTCCAACAATACAATCCTTTTCCGGTAAAAAAATAATTGCTGAAAGCCTCTCCTATAAAAACATCGGGGTTGTTTGGTTCTATTGTAAGAAATGACTTTACAACTATTTGAACGAATTGTTCATCCAATTAAGAATAATTATTTCTGAATAAAGAATCTTTTTATTTTTACAATCTATTTGAAAGCAAATCACAATAAGGATTATTCCGTTGTGAAACATTTAAGGCGGCGCAAGTCGCTTTTTTCTTTAAATTTTCTTTCATGCTCTATCTCCATCAATATAAACAAATCCTCTCCCAGCAAAAAGAACAATTGCTAAAAGCCTATCCCATAAAAACACTGGGGCTGTTTGGCTCTGTGGTGCGAAATGATTTTACACCCCAAAGCGATATTGATGTAATCGTTGAATTTACCCGCCCTGTGGGTATGGAATTTATTGAGCTTGCAGATGATCTTGAAAAGATACTTCAACGCAAAGTTGACTTGGTTTCCCGCAAAGGTTTGAGAGAAAAAACGTTTGATTTTATAAAAGAAGAAATACAATATGTCTAAGCGGGCAGACAATTTGCTGGTGCAGGATATGATTGACGCTGTAACAAAGCAAAGACTCACCTCTTTTTTACCGCAAATGAAATGTATTGTAAAGTTTATTCAGTAATATTGTAACACTGTAAAGCCTGTTCGGCAATAACCCTGAATGTGTAAAGTTTTTTCAGTAAAAGACAAAGACCACGCAGTAAATATAGTGCAGGTATGGAGGAAGTATGACGCAGGTACGGAGGGTGTATGAAGGAATTCCGAAGCTTCACTAAAAATTATTTAACGGCTAAGTTGTAACACCCACAAAACACACAGCAATGGCCCGAGTATTCCTGCTATAAGGCCGCCTATCCTGAAATCTTTTGGTTCTAAGAAACCGGTGCTGTATGCAACAGAGGTGGCAGGTGTTGATACAGGAAGTAATAAACCCGTAGAAGAAGCGAGGGCTATACACAATGCCGACTGCAGCTCCATACCCGGAAGCAGTGCAAACCCCAGCGGGATCAACAGCGAACAGGTAGCGGCATTGCTCATGATATTGGCGAGGATCATGGATACATAAGCAAGAATTAAAAGGAGTGCAGTGGAGCTCACATTCATTGCTCTCATCTGGCCCGCAAAGTGTGCTAATATACCCGTAGACTGAAGCGCTTCACCAAGAGACAATCCCCCGGCGATCAGGAACAGGGTATCCCAGGGCAGGCTGTTTACATCACTTGCTTTAATAATACCGGTAAGTGTAAACACTACGATCGGGATGGCAGCTATGGCGGCAACAGAAACACCATGCAGGGAACTTGTTAACCACAACAGTACCGTTATGATCAGTACAATCAATACAAGGTTGCGTTGAAAAGCGGATTCGTTTTGTGTTTCGTCTTTCTTATTTTCGAGGAACTCCAGCGATACCGGAGCCTGGTCTTTAACAAAAACCCAAAGCAGCACAATGCAGGTTAAAGCAGTAAGAATAACCGCAAGCGGAACGCCATACAACATCCAGCTTAAGAAATCTACTTTAATGCCGCTGTCTCCTAATATCCCTACGGCGACAGCATTGGAAGAAATCCCGATAATAGTTCCCATCCCGCCCATAGTGGCAGCCATAGAAATGCCGAGCAACAAAGCCTTGCTAAGTCCCGGCCTGGTTGATGTTTTCAGCAACGGCATCAGTGCAGCAACCATCATAGCCGTGGTAGCAGTAGACGACATGATCATAGAAAAGAACATGGCGGTTGACATAAAAGCAATAACGATATTCCTTGGCTTCGCTCCTGATATCTTCAATGTAAACCGTAAAAGCGCTTTATCCAATTGAGTTTTGGTCATAGCAGCAGCAAGAAAAAAACCACCCAGCAGCAGCCAGATAATGCGGCTTGAAAAAGTATTTACATACCGGTTTACTACTTCAGGCGCCGGGTTAAAATAAGGATTGCCCAGCGTAAAAACAAGATATGCCATAATAAAAAGCGCTACTGCAAAAGGTGGAATGGCTTCGGTAACCCATAATCCAACGGAGAAAAACAATAGAAACAATACATATATCTGAGAGGCGGTGAATGTGGGTTCTTTAAGCAGCCACGTCAATACCAGGGCAACTACCAATGACCCAAAAAAATAATAAAGCGACTTCAGGCTTTTATGCTTGCTGTTAGTTTCACCGGTTTCCTTCATCTTATTTATTATTTGTTTATTATTGGAAAGCCCGCGCTTTGAAAACCTAATTTCCTCTTTTTTATCTGATATTTCTGCAAGGCAGAACTTTTCACCGTAAAGTAGAAGATTACTTAACTGTTAAGCAGGTTTATTTTCGCCATATAATCATATTATATAATTAACTTAGACGTCCATTTATCAAAAAAAATAAAAATGAAAAACAGCCATGCCAAAATAATGGCCATATCAATTGCTTTCTTTATTGGCCATACCAGCCTTATTGCGCAACAAACCCGAACAGAACATGATCTTTTAGGCGACAAACAAATTCCTGACACTGCCTATTATGGCGTACAAACTGCAAGAGCGCTGGAAAATTTCCAGGTGAGCGGAGTGCTTACCAAAGATTATCCGGATTATGTGAATGCTTATGCCATGGTAAAGCTGGCGGCAGCACGCGCCAATACACAAGTGGGCAGAATGAAACCTGAAACACTTGCCGGTATTGAAAAGGCTTGCCAGGCAATTCTGGATGGCAAATACCACGACCAGTTTTTAGTAGATATGTACAACGGTGGTGCGGGTACTTCTGCCAATATGAATTCCAACGAAGTGATCGCCAATATTGCCCTTGAAATGAATGGCCACAAAAAGGGAGAATATACTATCATCGAGCCACATGATGATCTGAACATGGGCCAATCTACAAACGATGTTTACCCAACTGCCATTCATGTTGCCTTGCTGCTGTATAACGATAAAGTGTTACAGGAAGCAAAGGCCTTATCTGCTTCATTTCATAAAAAAGGGGACGAGTTTAAAGACATTCTGAAAATGGGGCGCACAGAAGGCCAGGATGCAGTGCCAATGACGGTAGGCCAGGAATTTCATGCTTTCGGTAATCAATTAGATGCCGCTATTGATGTACTGCAAAAATCAGAAGCTTATTTATGCGAAGTAAATATGGGCGCTACTGCAATCGGTACAGGTCTTACGGCATCTCCGGGATATGCTGAAAAATGTGTTGCAGAGCTCGCAAAAATTACCGGCAAACCAATGGTGTTGGCACACGACCTGATTGCTGCTACCTCAAGTATGCAGGCCTTTGTAATGTATTCTTCCGCTCTGAAAAACTTTTCAGTAACCTTATCAAAAATATCGAGCGACCTGATATTTCTTGCTACAGGCCCACGCGTAGGCATTTTTGAGATCAATCTTCCTGCGTTGCAACCGGGTTCATCCATTATGCCGGGCAAAGTAAACCCTGTAATGCCAGAGCTGATGAATCAAATATGCTTCAAAGCTATTGGCAACGATGCTACCGTTACTATCGCTTCACAAGATGGGCTTCTCCAGTTAAATGCATACGAACCCGTAGTAGCTGTTTCTATTATGGAATCACAGCAACTATTTTATAGAACCTTGCCATTGTTCCGTAAGAATTGTATAGATGGCATTACTGTAAACAAAGATGTACAGGAGACTTATATGAACCGCAGCGTGGGTATTGTTACCGCACTAAACCCTGTTCTGGGATATGAAAAAACCACTGAATTGGCAAAAGAAGCATTGGAATCAGGGAAGGGTATTCTTGAGTTGATACGTGAGAAGAAACTATTAACCGAACAGCAAATAAAAGAATTGCTGGACCCAGTAAAACTTACATCTCCAAACGGCCCAACCAATGTTAACCAGCAATATGAAAAGGCTGCAGATCACGACAATGATTAAATGAAATAAACAAACTTCATAAAAGAACATAAATAAATTTTTATAAAACACAAACTAATAAAGCCATGAAAAAATTACTTTCATTTTTAACGTTGCTCGCTTTTGCCATACAGATCCAGGCAAAAGATCTACCCAGGGTAATAATTTTAGCAACCGGCGGTACTATTGCCGGGGCAGGCGCCTCTGCCGACAGGGCGGGTTATACTGCAGGAAAAATTCCGATAGATGATCTTATCGGTGCAATACCCTCAGTAAAAAAAGTAGCTAATATTACAGGTGAACAAATTTCATCTATCGGCAGCCAGGATATGACCATTGATATCTGGCAAAAACTGGCAGTGCGCATCAACCAGATCTATGCAAACAAGGAAGCAGATGCTGTTGTTGTTACGCATGGTACCGATACACAGGAAGAAACAGCCTATTTCCTTGACCTGGTAACGCCTTCCGATATGCCTGTTGTGCTTACAGGTTCAATGCGCCCGGCTACAGCCATCAGTGCAGACGGGCCAAAAAATCTATATGATGCCATCCTTGTAGCCATTGATCCAAAAACCAAAGGCAAGGGGGTACTGGTAAGTTTTAACGAAGGTGTTTATGATGCGAGAGAAGTAATGAAGCTCAGTACAACAAAAGTAGAGGCATTCGGATCACCCAACTCCGGCCCCGTAGGCCAGGTATACGATGGTAAAGTTGAATATTACATGAGCTCTATCCGCGAAGAAAACAGCAAAATGCCTTTCAAAATAACAGCAGATACAAAATTGCCGAGGGTGGATATTGTTTACATGTATGCAGATGCACCTTCAGATATGATAGATATGCTGGTTGCGAAAAAGGTAGACGGTATTGTGATAGCAGGTGTGGGCAACGGTAATTTCAACAAAACTTATATGGATGCTGTAAAACGTGCAGTGGCAGCCGGTGTTATTGTATGCCGCGCAAGCCGTACTCCATCAGGCAGGGTGGTGCTGGAAGATGAGATCAATGATGATGAACTGGGTACTATCGTTTCAGATGATCTTACGCCTCAAAAGGCAAGGATAATGCTTATGCTTGGCCTTACCAGGACAAAGGACAAAAAGCAACTTCAGAACTATTTCTTTACATTTTGATTTAATGATTACAACTTAAGGCGGGGAGTTATTAAGCGAGGTTAGCCAAATACTTACCATCATTATTCAAATTATGCTCTACCCATCTTATGAAAAAGTAAAAGCATCCGGTGAGTTGACCTCCGGATGCTTTTCACCCTGCAAAAAGCATTCAGCGATCTTTATATGGTTTATGATTTTTATGTTATACATGATGCCCTGCACATTGTATGCACAGAAAGACACCATTCTTCTCAATGGTACTGATGGCTTAACCTTTACACCCCGGGCCGCTGATTCAACATTCATCAACCAAAAGAAAGACCTGGCGCCGAATGAATTTGAAGGTACTAATGCAACCTTTAAAGTAGGACTCGGTTACATTGGGGATTTTACGGCATACTCCCAGAATAAGGTTTTTAAGCAACAAATGGACTCCGCAAATCTTGACCTTACACCTCATTATCAAACAAGGGATTTCCGTATACTCGGCAGCGGCAGGTTCCTTAAGTCAAAACGATATCTTGCTTATAAGTTCGCCTATATGTACGACGGGGACAAGAAGGTATGGATGGTGCGTGAAACGGGTCTTACCATTGGTGTACCCGAGTTAAAGGGAAGTATATTCGTTGGCCGCACCAAAGAAGGGTTTTCAATGATCAAAGTAATGAACGGGCATTCAGGTATAACCAATGAAAGACAGATGGCTTTAGATCCCATACCTATCCTAGCCGACGGTATTAAATATTTCGGCTATTTTCCAAAATCGAGGATATTACTAAACCTGGGCTATTATAATGATGTTTTATCCAAGGGACAGTCGTTTTCTACTTTCTCTTCACAATATGCTGCCCGTGTTGGATGGCTGCCTGTTTATAATAAGGATAATAACAAATTGCTTTACATAGCCGGCAATTTTCAGTATGGAAAACCGCTGAATGATACGTTTGCCATAAAGTCGCGCCCGGAATCCAATCCTACTCCCCAATTGATAAATACAGGAAAATTTCCCGCAGATAAAGCCTTTACGTATGACGGCGAAATATTTTACCGGACCGGTAGTTTTATGGTAGGCTCAGAAGTAATGTCGCATAATTTTTATTCTAAAACAGGTGGTAATCACCAATTCAATGGGGGTGATATAATGTTTTCATACATCTTCTCCGGTGCTGTTCGCCCTTATAACCCAGAAGGCACTGTTTTCGGATTTGTACCTGTAAGTAAATCTGTGTTTAAAGGCGGATGGGGCGAGTGGGAAGGTGTATTGCATGTATCCACTTTTAATTTAAATGATAATAATATTCAGGGCGGGCAGTTTACCCGTATTACACCTATGGTAAACTGGTATGTTTCAAAAGCCTGGAGGGTGGAATTTATTTATGGTTACGGCATACTTAACAGGTATGGTTTGAAAGGAAACGTGAACTTCTTCGAAACCCGCATCCAGCTTACAGTTATGTAAACAATAAATGCGTATTTAACCTGATGCTGCATATAAAACTCCGGCTATGAAATTCTTTTTATTATCAATTGCGCTTTCATAAAGCTCAAACAATTCCTTTTGTTTTATAAAGACCAACCAACTGAAAATACATAAATATAGTCAGTTTCTTTTCCTGCTTCGGCGGGCTTGCTATCGTAGTTAACGGTTATTCCAAACTTTAGATAAAAGTCAAGAGGCAGGTCGTATTTTGTATCCAGCTTAAAATCTGTACGCCATCTGCCTGATTCGGTAAAACTGGGATAAACATACAGGTTGCTCAATAAGCTGAAATCCCCGATATCAAAAAGGTTCACTTCAGATCCTATATATCCTTCAAGGCTGGTTCTTTTTGGGGTTTCATTGGTAAATGTTTCATTGTTAAGTGAAAGGCCGGCTCCTACACCAAAATAAGATCTGTTGGTATGCACAAAATATTTACCCATGCCGGTTTTTGCTGTAAGCCTCAGTTGCAAAGCCTGCTCTGTATTGGATAATGTATTCAGGGCGCCTATCGCATAAAAATCTTTCGGAAGAAAATAGGTGAAGGAAGCGCCGGATTCAGTTCGTTTTGTTTCCGGGACGTTGTCTTGTTTTGAGCGCAGGTCATCGTAAAAAATTTCAGTCATCCATTTATCAGCCACGTAACCTACCGTACTGCGCATATTGTATTGTACAAGATTATTTGCTCTTGTTATGCTTAAGCCAAGGTCAACGCTTGCATGTGCCCTGCTCCAGAAATTTGACTTTAACCCTTTCAGGTAAACAACATCGTCAAGTGTGGTTTCTTTTTGTTTGCCCTCAAGGTCTGTAATGATAATTTTTTTCCCTTTTTCTGCAGAACGAAGTACCCCGTTAATACGTTCGCCATCTTTTAAAGTTATAATGAAAGCTGAACCGGAGTAAATTTCTTTGAGGCCACTCCACTCTATGGTAAAATCACTTTTGCTGTAATCTGTTTCAATGACAATAACGCCTTTATCGAGTGATTTAAGTTCACCTACTATAACATTACCGTTTTTTAAGATCAATGAATCATGCTGCGCAATTGATGCTGTTGAGATAAAACATAATGATAAAAACAGGAATGACCTGGCTGATAAACTGATGAAGTTTTTCGGGATACTCATTTTGGTTGTTTTAAAAAGTAACAGGAAGCAAGATGTTTTTCAAAATAAAGACTACACTTTCGGCAATACGATCGCAAAGCCATATCAAATTTATATATAAAGGATATAACAACAAAAGTATCAACTCCTTAAAAAAATCAGTGTAGTGCTCTGCCTTTATGCAACCTTGCGTGTAATTGTTCTGTAATGGTTGATGCAACTCTTTCGCCATCCATGGCAGCGCTTACAATACCGCCGGCATACCCAGCACCTTCTCCACAGGGATAAAGATTTTTAAGCTGCGGATGTTGCAAAGTTCTTTCGTGGCGTGGAATGCGTACCGGTGAAGATGTTCGGCTTTCTGTTGCAACAATAACAGCTTCATTGGTAAAATAACCCCGCATTTTTTTCCCAAACCCTGCAAATGCTTTTTGCAGAGATTGATGAATAAATGAAGGAAGTACATTACTAAGGTCAACGCTGCTAATTCCCGGCAAATAACTGCAACCCGGTAATGCAGTTGAAGTTTTGTTGTTTACAAAATCAATCATGCGCTGTGCCGGTGCAATAAAATTTCCGCCACCTGCATTGTAAGCTGCGGTTTCAATTGCCTGCTGAAAATACATGAACAATAAGGGCGATGTTTCAAAGTTCTTTTGTTTTAAAACTTCTGATCCTGTTTTCTTAAAATGATTGATCGCATCATGGTTGTTTACCTGCACCACTATGCCACTATTGGCAAAAGGATTATTTCGTTTGCTCGGGCTCCAGCCATTCACAACGAGTTCGCCCGGCGAAGTTGATGCAGGAGCAATGATACCACCGGGGCACATGCAGAAGCTGAACACGCCTTTGCTGTCGACCTGTTCGATCAAACTGTAAGATGCAGGCGGCAGGTATTGACCACGAACAGCACAGTGATATTGTATTGAATCGATTATTTGTTGCGGGTGTTCAATTCTTACCCCGAGCGCAAATGGCTTTTGTTCTATCAGCAGTTTTTTTTGATGGAACAATAAAAAGATATCGCGTGCAGAATGACCTGTTGCCAAAATAAATGCATCAGCTTTTAAAATATCGCCATCACTTGTAATGATGCTTTCGATATGATCATTCGAGATTCTGAAATCAATCAGCTTTTTTTCAAACAAAAAAATGCCGCCGGAACTTTGTATCTGTTCACGCATCGCGGTAATTATATGAGGCAATTTATTTGTGCCGATGTGGGGGTGTGCTTCATATAAAATTTTCTCCTCTGCGCCAAACTGCATAAACAGGTTTAAGATGCGCTGCACATTGCCTCTTTTGTTACTGCGGGTGTATAATTTGCCATCGCTGTAAGTGCCTGCACCACCTTCTCCAAAACAATAATTGCTTTCCGGATTTACTATTCCTCCTTTGTTTAAGACAGCAAGATCGCGCCTGCGTGCTCTTACATCTTTGCCTCTTTCAATAATAACGGGTTTAATACCTTGTTCTATCAGTTTGAGCGCTGCAAACAATCCTGCAGGGCCGGCCCCGATAATCAACACAGAATCATTTGCATTGCGAACATCCTTAAAACCCATTTCTCCATAGTTACCTTTAATATATGGCTCATCAATAAAAGCATTGATGGTAAGGTTTACCCGGGGATGTTTTCCACGTGCATCAATATTTTTCCTGGTGATGAAAAAGCCCTGTAAAGAATCTTTTTTAATGCCGCTTTGCTGAAGAAAGGCTTCTTCAATTGCAGGATGGCTGAAAGCCTGTTCAGGACTGAGTTGTAATGAAAAATTTTTTTGCATTTTGGAAGATAATATCTAACTATAACTTAACACTTATATCTGAAACTTATTATTATTTTTGTGTCTGATATTTAAAATAAATATTCAATGCAAAACAGAAAAAAGTCTTTAACAACAAAACAGAATTTCTGGCATTGAGTTTGAATATATTAAACTACAATTCGTAAGTAGTCAATTTTCTCATAAGCAGTTAGTTTTGGTTGCGGCCCCTGTTTCTACAGGGGCTTATTTTTTTCTGCAATCCTTTGGGCAAGCCAGTTTGCGGCCAGATAACCTAGTGCACATCCAAAAGCATCTGCTATCATATCATTCACATCAAAGTCGCGTTCAAACGCAACATATTTCTGAAGAAATTCTATTAGTACTCCATAAAGTGCAAAGGCAATGCTGAATTTAATCAACAATTTTTTTGATGCGCGCCCCACTTTTATAAACGGGTATGCTGTTAAAACTGTTAACCCGAAAAAAAGCCCGGCATGGACCCATTTATCAAAATAAATTTTATCAAGAAACCCTATACTTGGAACATCGGGCCCGGGCATTAAAAACAAAATGTTTGCGATAATAAACCAAATAACAGCGGGAATAAATTGAAGTAGTTTTAATTTCATGGCGGGCAAAAATAAAAAAAGAGCCGCATACAGCGGCCCTTTTGTTCACCCTAAAACCCCTCTTTAGCTTTTGGGAAGCAATACAGTATCTATCACATGAATAACGCCGTTGCTTTGATACACATCTTTTATGGTTACCATGGCGCTGTTGCCGCTTTCATCCATCACCATAAGATCTTTTCCTTTCATGCTAAACATGAGTTTACCACCCTGTACGGTTGTAGCAGTATAAGTGCCACCGTTCTTTTTGATCCAGTCCATTAAACTTTTACTGTCAATTCTCCCCGCAATAACATGATAAGTTAACACTGAAGTAAGTTTGTTCTTATTCTCAGGCTTTAATAAACCGTCTACCGTGCCTGCAGGAAGTTTATTAAATGCTTCATTCGTTGGAGCGAAAACAGTAAAAGGTCCTGTTCCTTCAAGCGTTTCTACAAGCCCTGCTGCTTTTACTGCAGCAACCAATGTTGTATGGTCTTTTGAATTCATTGCATTCTCTACAATATTTTTTGAAGGATACATTGCAGCACCGCCAACCATTACCGTTTTTTCCTGTGCAAATACATGAGCAGTGCTCATTATAAATATTACAAGTACTAATGAACTTACTCTCAAGATTGTTTTCATAAAATATTTTCATTCACTTACGATAGCATACGTAAAGTGGTTTTGCTAAAAATAATTTTAGCAAAAAAAATCCTGCACTTTTTTAATGCAGGATTTTTTTACAGATAAGCTTTATGTTTATGATACTTTACCAATTACATACATTGCAGTTAAGGTAGGGGTTGCATTACCACCTTCTTTTTCGAGGGTAATAGCAAAAGCCTGTGCATGATCTATCTTACCTATCTTACATAAGCCGATGCAATTATTGTCTATTAAACCGGCACTTACCGGTTTGCCGTCAACAATTGCCCATAATTGATATTGTTTGCCTTCGGGTGTTTGCTGCATGCCGCCTGTATAGATATACACATCTTTTGAATGAGGATCCCATACAACCATTGCAATATTATTTTCCTTTCCGGGCAATGGCTTCATTTGAATGTGCAGCATGGTTGTATCCTGCAACATTTGAAGACTTTGTTTATATGATGCATTATTTGCCTGCAGGGTATTTCTTTCTGTAAGCAATGCCTCGTATTGATCTTCAGATTTTTTATATCCGGAATAGAAATAAAAATTAAGCGCTGTGCTTGCTATCAGCAATATAATACAGGCTGCTGCCATATATTTCCATATACCCATATTGTATACAGGCGCCTGTTGCAGTTGTTGTGTTTGTACCGGTTCAACTATAATTGCGGTTGATTTATTTTGCTCACCGAAAAGCTCTTTTTCAATTAAAGATTTTAAATGAGAAGGAGGCGCAATTTCATTTGCCCTTATATGCATTTCAAGGCTTTGTTCAAATGCTGATATAGCCTCATTTAATTCAGGATATTCAACACGCAACTGTTCCAGTTGGGCTGCTTCGGCGGCAGTTGCCAATCCAAGAACATATTGTTCAATTATTCCACTTTGTATGTATGCCTTAATATCCATTACTTCTTTAAAAAATCTTTCAATTGAATGAGTGCACTTCGTAATCTTGTTTTAACGGTACCTAACGGTATATTTAAAAATTTTGAGATCTCATCCTGTGTGTAACCCTGAAAATAAGCCAGCTCTACAAGCACTTTATATTCTTCTTTTAAATTATTCACAATTTTGCGTAAACCAATCTTGTCAGTTTCAATATGCGTGCTTCCTGCTGCAGTATCTACGTTCGATGTAAGTTCACGGTTTTGTTGCTGATCCTGGTAGCTTCTGCTGCGCAGCGTATCAATGCCTGCATTCCTGCTGATATTAACAAGCCAGGTAAATAATCTTCCTTTTTCAGGATTGTATTGATCGATCTGTTTCCAAACCTTTATAAATACCTCCTGTAAAACATCGTTTGCAAGTTCTTTATCCTGTAATACAGAAAAAATAACACTGTATAAAGCAGCAGCGTAATTATCATACAAATAACTAAAAGAAGCTTGAGAGCGCTGCTTTAAAAGCGCTATCAATTCACTTTCGGTATATGATAATGTTTGAGACATTTGCTATTTAAGAGACAATTAGCTTACCAGTTGTTCGTAGGCTTCAGCACTGAGTAAGCTGTTTATTTCTTCAGGATCATTTACTTCAATTTTTGCCATCCAGCCTTCGCCGTAAGGATCATTATTTACCAGTTCAGGATTATTGGAAAGCGCTTTGTTTACTTCAACCACTGTTGCTGTAACAGGCAAAAAAAGATCGCTCACCGTTTTTACTGCTTCCACAGTACCGAATACTTCTTCTGCATTCAATTGTTTACCCGTGGTGTTTATATCAACAAATACAATATCGCCCAATTCGCGTTGCGCATAATCTGTTATACCTATCAGAGCGGTTTTATCATCGATCAATTTAATCCATTCATGATCTTTGGTATATTTTAATCCGGCCGGAAAACTCATAGTAAAAATTTTGACTACAAATATTATTCAAAAAACATTAGCAAACAATCTTAATTAAGCATGCGCATTTTCATGCGTACATTTTTAAGCGGCCTGTCATTGGCATTAGTTTGTGCAGCAGCAATTTTATCAATCACATCAAGGCCTTTGATTACTTCACCAAATACCGTATAATTCTGGTCGAGAAAAGGCGTGCCTCCAATCGTTCTATAAATATTTCGCTGCGCATCGGTGTAGTAAAATCCCGGGTTACTGCTTTGCCGAATGCTGCATTCGACCTGGTTTAGCATAGTATCACCCGTAACTTTTCCCTGCACAATATAAAACTGGCAATTGCTGCTTGCTTTTGCGGGATTATCAGTTCTTGCCATTGCGAGCGCTCCTTTTTTATGAATAAGGTTTGAATGAAATTCAGCAGGGATCATATCTCCGGGCGCTTCGCCATTGCCTAACATTGCAGTGCTGTCTGCATCTTTACTTGTAGGATCGCCACCCTGTATCATAAAATCTTTTATTACGCGATGAAATAAAAGGCTGTCATAAAACCCTTGCTTTACAAGCTTAATAAAATTGTCGCGGTGCAATGGAGTGGAATCGAAAAGTCTTATAACTATTGTTCCGGAGTCTGTCTCAATTTCAACAAGCCTTGCAGTATCAATCGCAGGTTTTGGCTGTATTACTGATGTGCTGCTTTTGTGTGCAGGTGTACAACAATAATTAATACATAGTATGATAGCGAGAACGGGTAATGCAATTTTTCTCATGATTAAATTTTAAAAATCCTGTTGTTCAAAATAGAATAGAATATGATCTTTTAAAAAACTTTCCTGCTCCATTAAAGACATGGAAGTATGTTCTTTTAATTGTTTAAAATGCGGCCAGCCATCATCATCTTTTCCTTCCAATTCATAATAGCCACTAACACTTAACACGGTACAGATAGCTACATGCATCAGGTCCTGCTTTTGTTCTTTTGTAATTTTTTTTTTGATAAACCCTGTCTCCTGCATACCAATTAAAAACAAAATGCCTTCCATGTCGGGCTTTTTATCAAAGCGTTCTGCCAGCTTTGCTTCAAGGTTCCACCACCGTTGCTGTAAATCATCTGCTGCAATCATATTTTGCAAATATAGTTGCTGCAGGAAGTTTTAAACATAAGATGATGATGATGTTTAACTATCCTGTAATTAAATCTTTTCAACTCTAACGGCTATGCCATAAGCAAGTACTTCTGTTATGCCCTGCATCACTTCATTGACATCGTAGCGCATGTAAATTATTGCATTGGCGCCTCTTTCTTCTGCATGTTTAAACATGTACTAAAAAGCTTCTTCCCGGGCTTTTTCACATAAACCAACATAAACAGAAAGCTTGCCACCAAAAAGGCTCTGCACACCACCGGCAATATTTCCTGCAACGCTCCTGCTTCGTACAGTTATGCCGCGTACCACGCCAAGTGATCCTGTTATTTTGTAGCCGTTCAATTCCACATTGGTACTTACCATTGTTGATCAATCATGACATTTTATTTGAAATCTAAAAGTATGAAAACGGGAATATAATTTTTCTCTTGCCTATTCACCTGTAAAAATATCTTTGCGCAAACTATAGTTATCATGCTACAGGTAAATGTGATGCGCAATAACCCGCAATTTGTAAAAGAACGCCTTGCCGTTAAAAATTTTAAGCAGCCTGAACTGGTTGATGCAATTATTGCACTGGATGATGAACGCAAAAAATTACAGGCAGAATTTGATTCATTACAGGCTAAGATAAATGCATCAAGTAAGAATATTGGTACGCTGATGGCTGCAGGCGATACAAAAGAAGCAGCACAATTAAAAGCTGATGTGGCAACATGGAAATCACAATTAGATCCTGTAAAAAAACAAGCTGCTGAAACAGAAAAAAAATTAGAAGAAACAATAACGCTATTGCCTAATCTTCCTTCTGAAAGAGTGCCAAAAGGCTTTTCAGCAGAAGACAATGAAGTAGTAAAGCAAAATGAAGTACCAACGCTTTCTGAAAATGCCTTGCCGCACTGGGAGCTTACAAAAAAATATAAGCTGATAGATTTTGATCTCGGTACAAAAATTACCGGCAGCGGCTTTCCTGTTTACACAGGCAAAGGCGCAAAGCTGCAGCGTTCATTAATTCAATACTTCCTCGATTATAATACCAATGCAGGTTACAAAGAAATCATTCCGCCGTTTATGGTGAATGAAGCCAGTGCATTTGGAACAGGACAATTGCCTGATAAAGAAGGGCAGATGTATTTTGTGAATGAGGATGGCTTTTATCTTATTCCAACCTCTGAAGTTCCGCTAACAAATATTTACCGCGATACAATTGTGAAGCAGGAGGAACTGCCTGTTAAGATGACTGCTTACTCCCCGTGTTTCAGGCGGGAGGCAGGTAGTTATGGAAAAGATGTGCGCGGCTTAAACCGTTTGCACCAGTTTGAAAAAGTAGAAATTGTTCAGCTTATTGAAGCAAATAAAAGTTATGAAGCGCTTGAAGAAATGGTGGATCATGTTGAACGGTTGCTTCAGTTATTAGAGCTTCCTTATCGCATATTAAGATTATGCGGTGGCGATATGAGTTTTACCAGCGCGCTCACCTACGATTTTGAAGTGTACAGTGCCGCGCAAAAACGCTGGCTTGAAGTAAGCAGTGTAAGCAATTTTGAAAGCTATCAGTCAAACCGTTTGAAATGCAGGTATAAAGATGAAGCAGGTAAAATGCAACTGGTGCACACACTTAACGGAAGCTCGCTGGCATTGCCAAGAATACTGGCATGTTTGCTTGAGAATAATCAAACAGAAAACAGTATTATATTACCCGAAGTGCTGCACAATTATTTTGGAGCGGATGTGATTAATTAAGCTTGATAATAACCTTTGTTCCAACAGGAATCATGTTGTACAATTCTTCAACATCTTTATTGCGCATACTGATACATCCATCAGTCCAGTTGCGGTAATTGTCTACATCAAAATCATCATTGGGCCAGGTGCCATGAATGCCGATGCCATTGCCTATTCTGGCATTTGCGGGTATCAAACCCTGCGTTTTGCGTTCATTGAATTTTTCAATACTTTCCTGTGTAGGATAATCCAACAGCATAAACCTGTCCCACTTGGAGTGTATTTTTTTGCTGATGATGGTAAAGGTTCCTTCAGGGGTTTTTCTGTCGCCTTCGCATAGTTTATCCCGCAGATCTTTATTGCCGAACACAACCGGGTAAGTTACCAGCCAGCCTTTGGGATCATAAACACTCAATTCATATTTCGCTTTATTTACAACAATATAGTAGGGCGAATCATAAACCTGCGTTGAATGAAATGAGGTGCAGCAAAAAAATATAAACAAAAAAGCAGCAAGGATATTGAGTCTCTTCATTTCTGTGTTCCCGGATTTTATATACGCAATAACGTTACAAGGCTTTTTTTGAGTGTGCATTCAACAAATTTTAAAATATTTTTATAAGCACAATATGTGTTTGCAGTTAAAATAAAAAAGATGTTCAGACAGTAAGTTTATTTCTTCGTATAACTTCGATATTTCTTCGATCTATTGGATCGAAGAAATATCGGCTTTGTTTCGATTATTTTTCGTTAAAATAAGCTACCGGGTAAACATTAAGCAATCAATTAAAGAATAAAATGACCGGTACAGCCTGCGGTTATACATCTGTCATTCGTTATAGACTGATATTACCTAAAAATCCTGTTCCGCTTTCAGTTGCAAGCAGGTATACTGCTATAATTTCAAGTAACTATATATAAGTGGGAAAGATTAGTTGCTGTTTACAGCTTAAGCCTAATATTTAGGGTAATATTTCCTAATTTAACAAATATTAGGAAATCCAGATACTTTAATAAAATCAGCGGTACTCAAAAGCAACAGGTATGAACCTACCTTAAATGAAACCTTTGCAGAACATTACGGCACTACCGTTCATCCGGCAAGGGCCGGATACATAAAGAATGAAGCAATTGAAGAATTAACGAAAGCTGGTGAACAATCGCAGAATCCTGCAAATTAGAAATGTATTTTCTTACTATTTCGGCTACCCGATGACCATTAAATATAATTTTCCCGTCATTACCATATGTTATGGTCATTTGACCGTCCAATGAAACTTTTCTTTTGTCAAATTATTTTCCAGTGACCAAATATAATTTTCCATTATAGACCGCGATTGTACCAACTTATATATAGTTATTAATTTAACGTGAGTTCTGTTTAAGCCTGAAAGGCTTTAATATAAATAGCCTTGGGTGTAACCGGAAGATAAAATCGTGATTAATCAATTGAACCCTTGCAGGGTTAAATGTTGTGTATCCATTTTTTACCCCGCAATACTTGCGGGGTTATTCAAATTAAATCCTTCCAGGATTACTTTATACTTAACCCGAACTCACGTTAATTTAAATTGTCAGCTAATGATCAGAACAGGAATGGGCAGTTTGTGGCGTACCTGGTTTACAGTTTCACCGTAAACAATATCTTTTATACCTCTATGCCTGTGCGCACCCATTATTAAGATATCTGCATTGAAATCTTTTACCATACGCACAATTTCGTTTACACGATGCTGGTAACCTAACTGCGTTTGTACGTTGTAGCCTAATTCTTTTAATTGCGTGGCATGCGCATGCAAACGTTCTTCATCTGTTCTTGTTTCGTCATCGTCGGTTGCTGTGCCGGAAAATGTTGCAGTAACTGTTTCCACTACATGCAGCAATAAATAGGTAGAATTTTTTGCGCCCTGGTTAAGTGCATGGGCAATTAGTTTTTCATCAAGCATTTTAAAATCAAGTGAAACTGCAATTTTTTTGAAGGGTTCAACAGTAAGGTGAGAGAGTTGGGGAATAACCCCATGGATACTATCGGCACGTGATCTTTTTCTTTTAAAATAGAATGGATAAAAGGTCATTACGAAAAACAAAGCAGCAAATGCCAGTGTAACGATCACAATAACAGCAATCAAAAAAACATTGTTGCTCTGTTTTAAAATATCGGTCAATTCACCTGCAACCAGCCTTACATTTAAAAAAATAAGTACAGCGGCAACGAGCCAGGCGGCCGTTTTTGTTATAATTCCAATGGCAAATTTACCCATAGTGGTCTTGTCACTTACAAAATGTATCAACGGAATAATCGCAAACCCAAGCTGAAGACTTAATAAAACCTGGCTGAATACAAGCATATTATCTACTTCCGATTCACCATAAAGTAAAATAACAATTACTGCGGGAACAATAGCGAGCAATCGTGTAAGCAACCTGCGCAGCCATGGATTGATACGCAAATGCAAATAACCTTCCATAACAACCTGGCCGGCAAGCGTGCCTGTTATGGTTGAGCTTTGTCCTGATGCGATTAATGCAACAGCAAATAATACCGGCGCCAGTGAAGTGCCTAACATTGGTTGCAATAACCTGTGCGCGTCTTCAATCCGCGCTACGGAAGATTGGCCGTGAAAATAAAAAACAGAAGCTGCAAGAATGAGTATGCCGACGTTTACAAAAAAAGCTGCGTTAAGTGCTATTGTGCTATCGAAAATATTGTACCTGATGGCTTTCCGGATACTTTCTTCATTGTTGCTGATTTTTCGCGTTTGCACCAGTGCCGAATGCAGGTAAAGGTTATGCGGCATTACTGTTGCGCCAATAATACCAACAGCTATATATAATGACTGACTGTTTAAAGAAGTGGGAATAAAACCCTTTGCTATCTCGCCTATGTGAGGCTTTGAAAAAAGTATTTCGATCATAAATGATATGCCTATAATAAGCACCAGCGCTATGATAAATGCTTCCATAGTGCGCATCCCTTTTTTCTGCAAATAAAACAGCAGAAAAGTGTCCAACACCGTAACTGATACACCGAATACGAGCGGCAATCCTGTGAGCAACTGGATGCCTAATGCCATACCTAATACTTCGGCAAGATCGCAGGCTGCAATAGCAAGTTCAGCGAGCAGGTATAAACAAAAATTTACCAAGGGCGGATACATTTCGCGGTTGGCCTGTGCAAGGTCTTTTCTTCTTACAATACCCAATCTTGTACTCAGGCTTTGCAGCAGTAAAGCCATAAGATTACTCATTAATAAAACCCATATAAGCCGGTAACCAAATTTTGCTCCGCCCTGCAGGTCGGTAGCCCAGTTCCCGGGGTCCATATATCCAACGCTTATCAGGTAACCCGGGCCTAAAAAAGCCAATACTTTTCTCCATCCTTTTTGCTTTTGCGTTGCATCTATTGATTCATGCACATCGCTTAAAGAACGGGTATCATTATGTTGTGCCATTATTACAAAGGATTTACCTGTATGGCATTTGCCACCTGTTCACTAATATTTACCGGTTGCCTGTTCCTGCATTTTATTTCGAGTGAATTATCAAAAGCAAGCCGCCGTTTTATCTCCAGCCTTGTACCAATAACTATCTTCAGACTACTTAGAAAAGAAAGTAACTCACTGGATTGATCCTGTACGGCAGTTATAATTGCCTGCTTATTTAAAGGCAAGCTTGATAAAGGCAATTGCTGTTGTATATTTATTTTTCCGTTAGTGTCAGGTATTGGATCTCCATGCGGATCAAACTTCGGATAACCTAAAAAACCATCCAGCTTATCTATTAATTTTTTACTGCGCACGTGCTCAAGCTCTTCTGCAACTTCATGCACTTCTTCCCAACTGAACTGCAGTTTGTGAACCAAAAAAGATTCCCATAAGCGATGGCGGCGTATAATACTGAGTGCAGCTTTAATACCTTCTTTACTTAACCGGAATGTTTTATAAGGATTGTAAAGCAGCAAACCTTTTGCCTGCAGCTTTTTAAGCATATCTGTTATAGAAGCCGGTTTTGATTTTAAATGTTCGGCCAGTGCAGTTGTACTTACTGCGTCATTCACCTGCTGCAGGTTATATATTGACTTGATATAATTTTCTTCGGCAATAGAAAAATTAGGCGACACGTAAATAATTTTTAGGCAAACCTAAAAAAAATATTTTAAAGTATTTGTATTTTAAAATTATTTTTAGCAAAAGAATCTGCATGAGACATATCTTATCCTGTCTTTTAGCGATATTAATTTTGAATGGTTGCAGGAATGCTGCTCCTGATCTTTCCGGAAACGAAAAAGTAAATGCAGATGATTTTCTAAAAGCTTTTAATGCAATACAATTACCTGCATCAATAACAGATACTTCTTTAAAAAATTTTGGAGACACGATCAAAATAAGCAAAGCAGTGTTTACACAGTTTATTGCCGATTCTGCATTGGATGTTTTTGCAAATAATACCGGCGCCAGTTTTATTATTTACCCGGCAGGCATTATTCATAAAAAAGAAAAAGATTTTTTGATAGCTAAATTCATCTCGGATAAAAAAATACAACTGGGTGTTTTTGTGCTTGATGACAAACATAAGTTCCTTGTTTCTTTCCCGCTTTTAAGCAATCTCCAAAAAGATGATTATAAACGTAGCCTTACTATTACAGAGGAGCCTACTTTCATTTTGAAAAAGGAAAAATCAACTAGCAACAATAGTTCTTTATACAGCAGGAATGGATTTGCCTACAACAGTGCACAGAACAATTTTGAACAGGTATTACATGACAGCAATGAAGATACATCCCGCAACAACGAGATCATCAATCCTATTGATACACTTCCTTCAACCAATAAATTCAGCGGCGATTATGCTGGCGATAAAAAGAATTTTATTTCTGTTAGAAATGGTAAGGATTCGCTTACTTATTTATTCTTTGTTCACTTTGAAAAAAACAACGGAGCATGTGTGGGCGAACTTAAAGGTGCGATGACATTGAAAGACAATAAGAGTGCTGTGTTTAGTGAAAGCGGTGATCCCTGCGTTATCAATTTTAAATTTGCCGGCAATACAATAAAGATACGGGAAGAAGGGAACTGCGGCAATCATCGTGGTATAACCTGCCCTTACGATCTGAGCTTTAAAAAGAAAGTTCAACCAAAAAAGAAAGTGAATATAAAATCTACATAAGCATATTTCCTGTTGTTATACCAACAATAATTTTCTTTATCGTGTAAAAAATACGTTTAATCAATTTAGCACTATATTGCGACGCTTTTCAAAACGAATGCTATGGATTTTAAAAATTTCAAAGTTCCTTATACACCAGACGAACGCTACGCCAAAAAGATTGCATATTTCTCAATGGAGTTTGCCATACATCAACCGCTTAAAATTTACAGCGGCGGACTTGGTTTTCTTTCAGGATCACATTTACGCAGCGCTTATGAATTGAAACAAAATCTTATAGGCGTTGGTATTTTATGGAAATATGGTTATTACGACCAGGCACGCAACCAGGACCAAACATTACAGGTAACCTGGATGGAAAAAATATACAGCTTCCTGGAAGATACCGGTATCAAATACCAGATCACTGTGCATGATGTGCCTGTATGGGTTAAAGCTTATTATCTCAGGCCGGAGATCTTCAATACGGCTCCTTTGTTTTTATTGAGCACTGACCTTCCCGAAAATGATTACGTGTCTCAAACCATTTGTCATCGTTTGTACGATGCAAATGTTTCAACAAAGGTTGCGCAATTTATGTTGCTTGGGATAGGTGGTGCAAAACTGATAGATGAATTGAATTTTAATCCTGACCTGTATCACTTGAATGAGGCGCATGGCATTTCTGCAGCATTTTATCTGTTGCATAAATACAAAAGTGCAGAAGAGTTAAAAAATCATCTTGTATTTACAACGCATACACCTGAAGAAGCGGGTAATGAAAAGCATGATATTTACCTCTGCCAGAAAATGAGTTACTTCTGCGGATTTAGTGTTGATGAGGTAAGAAAATTAACCGGCATTGAAGATAACCAATTCAATCATTCGCTGGTGGCTTTACGTTTCGCAAAACTTGCGAATGCTGTTTCGCAGCTTCACGGGAAAGTGGCGGTTGAAATGTGGAGCAAATACAGCGGCGTTTGTCCTATCATTTCCATTACCAATGCGCAAAACTGGAAATACTGGGCAGATAAACAATTGTATGCATCAATGGATGAAAATAACGACTGGCGTTTTGATGATCGTAAATGGTATTTAAAGAAACGCGCATTTGAAATTGTTGCAGATCAAACAGGAAAAATATTTAACCCAAGCATATTAACTATTGTATGGGCAAGGCGTTTTGCAGGTTATAAAAGAGCAGATATGTTAACCTGGGACCTGGAACGATTTAATGCATTGATATCAAATAAAAAATATCCGATACAGATAATCTGGGCAGGTAAACCTTACCCGGTAGATTATCCTGCTATTACCCAGTTCAATAATCTTGTTCAGTTAAGTAAGAACTATAAAAATGTTGCGGTATTGATAGGTTATGAACTCGGGCTGAGCAAAAGATTAAAACAAGCCTCAGACATCTGGCTTAATAATCCGCGTGTTCCAAGAGAAGCTTCCGGCACCAGCGGGATGACTGCGGCTATGAATGGAGCTGTAAATTTCTCAACAGATGACGGATGGATACCGGAATTCATCAATAACGGTAACAATGGTTTTGTTGTGCCAATAGTTGATTATAAAAATATGAGTGTAAGTGAACAGGACAAGTATGATCTTGAAAAGATGTATGAAATGTTAGAACAGCAAATTCTTCCTTTATATTATGAAAGCCCTGACACCTGGAGGCAAATAAGAAAGAATGGTATGCGTGATGTTCGTGTGCAGTTCGATAGCAACAGGATGGCGCATGAATATTATGAGAAACTTTACAAGTAGGCTTTTCCTGTTATTCAATTATTAATTGACCATGCAGAAAAATCATTGCAAGCTTTACACTTACATTTGTACATAATCAGTTGTAAAATGAAACGTGCATTTTTAACGCTACCTGCTTTAACTTTCTGTTTATTAACCTTTGCACAATCCACAGCTAATAATGTAAATCGCCCCAGGCTTGTTGTAGGTATTGTGATCGATCAGATGCGATGGGATTATTTATATAAATACTATCCTTTCTTTGATAAAAGCGGCGGATTTTTAAGATTACTCAACGACGGCTTCAGTTGTGAAAATACATTGATACCTTACTCGCCCACTGTAACAGCGGCAGGCCACACTTCTATCTATACAGGTTCTGTACCGGCAGTTGACGGAGTTGTTGGTAATACGTGGTTTGACAAGGTGCAAAACAAACTCGTGTATTGTGCAGATGATGATACCGCAAAAACAATCGGCGCTTCAGATGACGGCGGCAAAATGAGCCCAAAAAATCTTGTTGTTTCAACAGTAACAGATGAACTCAGGCTTGCCACAAATTTCTCATCAAAAATAATCGGCATATCTATAAAAGACAGGGCTGCCATTTTTCCTGCGGGTCATTTGGCAAATGCTGCTTATTGGTTTGATCCCCAAGCAGGAAACTTCATCAGCAGTTCTTATTACATGAATGACCTTCCCGGCTGGATGAAAGATTTCAATAAGCGTAAGCTTACTGATTCGCTTTATAATCTCAACTGGACCTTAAGCCTTCCTGAAAATGTTTACCGGCAATATTGCGGAGCTGATGATGAACCATATGAAAGAAAACCTTTTGGAGATAATCAAACTCACTTCCCGTATATACTCACTTCATTCGTAAAAAAAGATTATACAAAAATTTCTGTTACTCCTCATGGAAATACTTTACTGGAAGCGCTTGCAGAAAGTACTGTTACCGGTGAAAACTTAGGTAATAGTACAGCTACAGATTTTTTAACGGTGAGTTTCTCCGCACCTGATTATATCGGTCACAGCTTTGGACCGGAATCATGGGAGCAGATGGATGACTACATAAAGCTGGATAAAACACTCGGGAAATTTTTTAGTTTTTTAGATGCGCAGGTAGGTGCGGGAAATTACCTCGTTTTTCTAACTGCTGATCATGGTGTAGTAAACAGCCCGGGATTTGCACAACAACATAAATTACCCGGAGGTGCTTTTAATGAAACTATGTTTGTGAATAGTGTTAAGCAATTAATGTTGGTAAAATATGCATCGGCAAATATTGTCAAAGGCCTGGTAGAAGATCAGATCCTGCTCAATAATGATGTAATAGATTCACTGCATTTGAATAAGGACGAAGTAATAAACACCATAACTGCCTTTGCAGAACAAAGGCCTGGTATAGCAAGAGCGTTTGCGCTAAACAATATAAGCAATACAACCTTGACCTTAGTTCAAAAACAGATGTACAGCAATAGTTATTTTCCTGAACGCAGCGGCGATATACAATTGATATTGGCGCCGGGTTATGTTGCCGGTGATGGACTGGGTACATCGCATGGATTATGGAATCCTTACGATGCACATATTCCTTTGCTTTGGTATGGATGGAATATTAAAGCAGGTAAAACCAACAGAGAAACCTATATGACAGACATTGCTGCTACAGTAGCTGCGCTGCTTCATATTCAAATGCCAAGCGGTTGTATAGGAAAAGTTATACCCGAAGTATTTAAGCAATAAAAAAGCTTCTGAAAATTTCAGAAGCTCTGTATAAATTGATTGAACTCTCAATAATTAAAATCAGTATTCAATTTTATTAAGGTGAAACAAGCCTGAAGCCATTACCATGAATGTTTACTATTTCGATATTCTCATCATCTTTTAAATACTTGCGAAGCTTGGCAATGTATACATCCATACTGCGCCCGTTAAAATAAGTATCGCTGCCCCAGATTTTCTTTAGCGCTCTTTCTCTTGGCAGAAGATCGTTCTTATGTTCAGCAAGCATTTTTAAAAGCTCATTTTCTTTTGGAGAAAGCGTTTGTGTTTTTCCATCATGCGCCAACTCACGCAGCTTAGGATTAAAGTGAAAACGTCCAAGATCAAACTCAATGTTTTCGCTTTCTCTATTTAGCTCTTCATTACGTTTAAGTATGGCTTTTATTTTTAGAAGCAACACTTCACTGTCAAAGGGTTTAGTTATATAATCATCAGCACCTAATTTATATCCTTGTATAATATCTTCCTTCATTGTTTTGGCGCTTAAAAAGAAAAGCGGGATATCAGGATCAATATCACGGATCTCTTCACCAAGCGTAAAACCATCCATATTCGGCATCATAACATCAAGCAGGCAGATATCAAATTTTTCGCGTTGAAATGCAGCAAGGCCAAGCCTTCCGTCTCTTTCCAATATAACATCATAATCATTTAATTCAAGGTAATTTTTAAGTACCATACCCAGATTTGTATCATCTTCACACAACAAAATTTTATACTTTTTTCCTTCCATAGAATGTATTTTAATATATAAAGTTAATAACAATTAAATGCATTGAATGCATTAATTATTTGATTAAAGATAAGAATGATTAAAAGAAATTTAATATGCAAGGTCAGTTTAACGGATGTTTATACTTTTACTTTCTGAATAATTATTGATTATGATGTTAGTGCAGGATAATAAGTTGAAAAAATTGATCATCATTGGTGACAGAGTGCTTATCCGTATTTCAAAACCCAATGAACGCACATCAAGCGGTTTATACCTTCCGCCGGGCGTTCAGGAAAAAGAAAAAGTTCAGCAAGGTTATATAATAAAAACAGGACCGGGATATGCTATTCCTTTACCTGTGGAAAATGAACCCTGGCAATCTGAAGAAGAACAGGTAAAATATATTCCGTTACAAGCGCGCGAAGGCGATCTTGCCATATTCTTATTAAGCGGCGCAACAGAAGTAATGTATGAAGGCGAAAAATATTTTATTGTTCCGCAAAGCGCCATCCTGATGTTGGAACGCGATGAAGAATTTAATTAACGCCTGTTCCTGTTTCCTGAATATATCATAATATACTGAAGTAATGTTGCAACAGAAGCTAAGGCTGCAACAACGTAAGTAAGAGCCGCCCAGTACAAAGCATCTTTTGCTTTATCATGTTCCTGTGGTAAGGTTACATTACTTCTTTCAAGCCATAAAAGTGCACGGTTGCTTGCATCAAATTCTACAGGCAGGGTGATCAAAGAAAAAATTGTGGTTAGAGCAAACAACACAATACCGGTAAGAAGAAGGGCAGGAAAAGCATTGATCATTATAATACCGGCAAGCAAAATCCATTGCAGAATATTACTGCTGAACTGAACAAAAGGCACTAACCTGCTTCTGAGCATAAGCCATGTATAAGCCGTTGCATGTTGTACTGCATGCCCACACTCATGTGCCGCAACGGCTGCTGACGCAATGCTTCGGCCCTCATATACACCAGGACTTAGGTTAACGGTTTTATTAAAAGGATTGTAATGATCTGATAAATAGCCGTTTACTGATATAACCTGCACGTCGTAGATACCATTGTCACGCAGCATTTTTTCTGCAACCTCCTTACCGCTTAAGCCTTTTGCAAGAGGAATTTGTGCGTATTTTGAAAATTTACTTTTTAACGTAGATGAAACAAGGAAACTGATTCCTAAAAAAATTATTGAAACAAGAAATATGGAACTCATTTAAATTTTTTTATCCGGCGATCAAATTTATAACCAATTAAAAATCAGTAAAAAAATAAAGTCCACACCCTAATTTAAAAGACAATTTGACTTAAATTTTGAAAACGCAAGCTAAGTTCTGCCAAAATGCCCTTTAAAAATTGCATAACAGCAGCTAAAAGTTTTCAACAACCCGAAAAATTTATTTTGTTATGTAGCCCATTATTGTAATTTAGTGGCTGAATTTAATGGGTTAGTAAGTAAAAAAGGGTCGGTAATTAACCGGCCTTTTTTATTTGATCTACTTCAACAAACTTTTATTGTACATGAGATTATCTTTATCTTAATGAGTAAAGTTAAAACAGCATTCTTTTGTTCTAACTGCGGATATGAAAGCGCGAAATGGTTGGGTAAATGTCCTTCATGCAATCAATGGAATACATTTATTGAAGAAGTAGTTGAAAGAAATTCAAAAGAAAAAAATTTCTGGAAAGATATTGCGGGCGAACGGCAAACATCAAAAGCAAAATTGCTTGATGCTGTTGAAAACATAAAAGAACAAAGAATAATAACGCATGATACAGAACTGAATCGTGCATTAGGCGGTGGCATTGTTGCGGGAAGCTTTGTATTGCTGGCAGGTGAACCGGGTATTGGTAAAAGTACTTTGCTGCTACAGGATGCTTTGCAATTAAACCATGCTCTTATACTGTATGTTAGCGGCGAAGAAAGTGAACAGCAAATTAAAATGCGCGCTAACAGGTTAAACATTCAAAGCGAAAATTTTTATATATTAACCGAAACATCTTTGTCTGTAATTTTTAGCGAGATAAAAAAACTGCAACCATCATTGGTTATTGTTGATTCAATTCAAACATTGCAATCAGATAATATTGATGCAACACCAGGAAGTGTTGCACAGGTGAGAGAATGCGCAGCTTCCTTACAACGCTTTGCTAAAGAAACTGACACTCCTGTTTTTATAATTGGTCATATAACAAAAGACGGAAGCATAGCCGGCCCGAAGATCCTGGAACATATGGTTGATACTGTTTTACAATTTGAAGGCGATCAGCATTATGCTTACCGTATTCTGCGTACATTAAAAAATCGTTTTGGCAGTACATCAGAATTAGGTATTTATGAGATGACAGGTTCAGGCATGCGTGCTGTAACCAATCCATCTGAATTATTGATAAATCAAAAAGAAGAAATATTAAGCGGAAGCGCAATTGCCGCAGGCATGGAAGGATTAAGGCCTTTGTTAATTGAAACGCAGGCATTGGTTACGCCCAGCGTTTATGGAACACCACAGCGCACTTCAAGTGGATTGGATGCAAGAAGATTGCAATTATTGTTGGCAGTGTTGGAGAAACGGGGCGGATTTCATTTTGGTGTTAAAGATGTTTTCATAAATATTGCAGGCGGTTTAAGAATTGAAGATCCTTCAACAGATCTTGCTATTATTTGCGCATTGCTTTCATCGTACGATGATACATCGCTTTCTCCAAACATTTGTTTTGCGGGAGAGGTTGGATTGAACGGCGAAATAAGAGCCGTTAACCGTGCCGAGCAACGCATAGCTGAAGCAGAAAAATTAGGCTTTGAAAAAATTATCATTTCGCCTTTCAATAAAAAAGCCTTGAACAAATCTCAATATCACATAGATGTTGTTGCTGTAGGCAAAGTGGATGAATTGTATCGGTTGCTTTTTTAAATCTTGTTATGAAGGTTGCAAAAAATTATGTCAACGACTTTCTGCATCTCTTTTTTCCGCACCTGTGTATAGGTTGCGGTTCTGATATATTGAATACGCAAGATATTTTATGTGCTAAATGTATAGATGATCTTCCCGTAACAGGATTTATAGCTGCTATGGGTAATCCGGTAGAAAAAATATTCTATGGCAGAATAAATATTCAACGTGCGGGAAGCGCTTTTTATTTTACTAAAAATTCAGTGATGCAGCATGCTATCATTCAACTTAAATATAAGAATAACAAACCGGCAGGCATTTTTCTCGGCAAATTATTGGGATGGCAAATTGCCCAAAGCACAAGATTTGATGATGTTGACCTCATCGTTCCCGTACCGTTGAATGATAAAAAATTTTATAAGCGAGGATATAACCAGGCTGAAATTATTGCGAAAGGCATTGCTTCAATCTGGCATAGACCGGTTGCTGCCAATGTTGTTGAAAGAGTTTTGTTTACCGAAACGCAAACACATAAAAACCGTGTTGACCGATGGAAAACTATGGAAGGGGTTTTTACTGTGAGCCAACCGGAAGCTATCGCAAACAAACATATTTTGCTGGTTGATGATGTGATTACAACGGGTTCAACATTAGAAGCATGCGGCCAGACAATTTTAAAAATTCCCGGAATTAAACTAAGCATAGCAACCCTTGCGTATACTATTTAACGTGAGTCCGGTTTAAGCATAAAATAATCCTGAAAGGATTAAATTTAAATAGCCCCGTAAGAATTATGGGCGAATAAATGTGTAAAGACATTGAACCACACAGGGGTTTAATTAATTGATCATGATATTAAGGCCCTCCAGGCTTATCCCAAATTCACGTTATTTAGTATGCGATAATACAGGCGTGGCTATACCCAGGATACCTTTTGCCATGGAGCTGACAGGGGTTTGGTATGGGGTAAGGTTACTATAAGGTTACTATAAAGTCTCTATAAGGTTACTATAAGGTTACTATAAGGTCTCCATGAAAGTGAAGCAGGATGGAAAAGAATATATAATTTTATACAGCTATTTACAAACAGGATATCGTGGTATGTAAAGTAAGTTATAAAGCCCGGAATGGCAAAAAAAACCAGGAAAAATAAACTATTGGGCAGAAAGCCAAATGATGTACCTGGCAGCACATGTTGCGAAAACGGAAACGATCCATGCAGCAAGCAAAGCAGTATATGATGTGCTGAAGATATATACCACAGGTTCGGGAGAAGGATCGCTATGGCAGCATATATTAAGCAAGATGCGGAATGCAACAGCATGCAAATAAAGATGAAGCCATTAATGTCGCCGCACTTAAATAAAAAAGATAATTGCTACGAGGGGGAACTGCGAAGCAATCATTAAGACTTATACAAACAAATATGAACGAAATAAATCTCTCAATATTAACTCCTCAAAAATTCACGAGGCCTCTCCTGACGTAGAGGTTGACGGTCTAACTTTATAACGAAAAACAAACAGCGTATTATTCAACAGGAATTCAAATTTCTTATCCGAGCTCACGTTATTTAGTTTGCCTATCAAGTATTCAAAGCTATAACTTTGTACTAACTAAAATAAAATCTCGTATGAAATCACTTCTGGTAGCTTTAGCTGTTGCTGTTGTATCTCTCTCATTTAACCCTGCACCAGTGTCTATTTATGATTTCAAGATCAAAGCAATAGATGGCAGCACTATTGACTTTTCAAAATTCAAAGGCAAAAAAATATTGATTGTGAATACGGCTTCCAAATGTGGGTTTACTCCTCAGTATGACGGTCTTGAAAAATTATATGAGGCACACAAAGGCAATCTTGTAATTATAGGCTTTCCTTCCGATAATTTTGCCAACCAGGAATATCACAACGATGATTCCATTAGTTCATTCTGCAAGAAAAATTTTGGTGTCACTTTTCCACTTACAACAAGAGTAGATGTAAAAGGTCCCAATACAACGCCTGTTTTTAAATATCTATGCAATAAGGATGAGAACGGCGTTTTAGATGCCACCATTTCCTGGAACTTCAACAAGTTCATTATTGATGAAAATGGAAACCTTCTTCAGCACTTTGATAGTAAGGTTACGCCAGATAGTCCTGAACTCTTACAATATATTGATCAGAAATAAGATCCGTGTGCGTAAGGCTTTTCTTTTGCTGTGTGATAATAATGCTGCGGAATATAAATTTTTAGATTTAATTGTAACAGGCTTAGCCAGCTTTGTTCAGAAGCAGATTCACCTCCGGGGAGAATATTTTTTAACCCAAACCTGTAGGTTGCATATAGTTCAATTGATTTGCTAAAGTTCAGCCCTGCGCCTATATCAAATCCCATGTTGGCATTTGCGAGGTCGAAAGTGGCGTCTTTATTGGAAGTTCTGCCATAAGTTATAGAATGCGAATCGGAAGATTCTCTCACTTTCACAGGCTCACCTGTCACGGAATCCTGCACATAATAAGTAGAATGCTTATCTATTTTTCCTCCAATACCAAACTGAACATCCATACCGCCATATAACTTCAGCCCTAAATTTTTTGAAAAATCGAATTGGTAAGCAGCTCCAAAAGGTATAGAAACAAACAACGGCTTATAGTCGGCCGTAGTAGTCACGCTTGAAAAACCTGTTGCTGAAGAATCCAGCGTAAAGTTTTGATAGGTAACATTCGCTCCTAAATAAAGAAAATAATTAAAATGCGTGTAGTATTCAACACCGCCACCTATTTGTCCGCCAAAACCGCCTTTACTATCTATGTCTCCGGCTCCTTTAATACCTAAATGTGAATAATTTCCTCCTGCTTGTCCATAAAAACCAAATTGCGCGTGAGCTGCAGCCGATATAAAGATTCCCAAAGCTATTAGCCATTTCTTCATAAGCGAATTTTTTTGCAAAGAAAAGATATTTGAGTCTGTTCGTAACCGTATAAACGAAATTTTAATAGTTTGGCAACCCTTGCAGAAAAAATAAATTTTCAGTTTAACATTTCCGAAATACTTCGTAATTATTTTTTCTCTCTATATTTGATCTACTAAATATTTCGTAGATTATAAAATCCACTCGTTATGACAAAGACATTAAAGCTGCTCGGTTTGTTGCTTACTTTTTATTCCAATGCAGCCATGCTGTATGCTCAAAGTACAAGCATTTCGGCTGATACATCTAAAGATCAAAACATCATCATCCACAAAAAAAATTCTTCCAACGAAAAAATTACGGTGGTCATTGACGGTAATAATATTACTGTAAACGGCAAACCTGTAGATGATTTTAAAAGCAAAGACATTGATATCATAAAACAGGATATGGCCGATAATGATTTTGAAATGTTAGCCGATGGAGATATGCATATGATGGCGCCGCCCCCTCCGCAGGCAAGATCATTTAATAAAGATATGATGCGTAGTATAAAATCTAATTCAGCATTCCTGGGGGTTATGACTGAAAAAAATGATCAGGGCGCCAAAGTAACTGATGTAACTGACGGAAGTGCTGCGGAAAAAACAGGTTTAAAAGAAGGCGATATTATTATCAAAGTGGGTGAAGATAAAGTTGCCGGGCCTGATGATCTGTATAAAGCTCTGGGCAAACATAAACCCGGCGAAAAAGTAACGATCACTTATTTAAGAGATGGAAAACAATCTACCGCAAACGCTACATTGGGTAAATCAGAACAGGTAAGGGTTTACTCCTGGAATGCACCCGGTGGAGATGAGTTTTATAAAAATAGCGAACCATACAATTTTTCTTATTCATGGAACGGCGGCGACCGGCCACGCCTCGGTATTTCGGCTCAGGATATAGAAGAAGGAAACGGTGTAAAAATTATTGATGTGGATGACGATGATTCTCCTGCTGCAAAAGCCGGTTTAAAAGAAGGCGATATCATTACACAGGTAAATGGAACAGCTATTACATCAACCGAAGATCTTAAGCAAGGCATGCATGATCTTAAAAAAGGAGACACGGTAAAAATTACTTACAAACGCAACAATCAAACACAAACTGTTGACGTTAAATTTCCGAAAGAATTAAAAACAGTAAATCTCTAAATACTTTCATTTTTCTCATGTGCAAAAAACCGCTGTTTTCTAACGGCGGTTTTTTATTTTTGCTGAGCGGTATTCCTGCGGAACAGGCTTTTCATATTCCAGCTAATATTTATGACCTACGATGAATTTTTACTAACCATTGAAAACGATGAGTTGCCATCGGATCAACCTTTGTACATACAGGCTTTATGGTGGGATGCAAAAAGCGATTGGGATAAAGCGCACTCATTAATTGATTCGCTTGATGATAAAAATTCCTGCCATGTGCATGCATATTTACATCGGAAAGAGGGCGATATTTCTAATGCGGATTATTGGTACAATCGCGCACATGTACAACGACCTGCCGTAAATCTTCAGGAGGAATGGAAATCAATTACAATGGAATTATTATAAAAAAAAGCAACCTTTTTACATTTATACTGGTTTTTATCAATATAAAAATTATTTAGCGCCGGCTTGGATGAACTTTTACATATTATGCAGGGCTGTATGGATAATGATCCAAAATGCCAAAAGATGCTTTACGACAGGTATCTTTCCTATGCATTGCGTATCTCGTATCGTTACGTACATTCTTTTGAAAACGCTGCACACGCCGCTAATGATGCGTTCGTAAAAATTTTTAAGAACTTCAAAAAGTTTGAGATAAGAGATTATGAACATGTAGAAAGTATGTTGCTTGGGTGGATAAGAAGAATTGTTATTAATGCATCGATAGATTTCATGGGACGGGAAAACCTGGTTTCCACCAACGGCGTCTTACTCCAGGAACACCATGAGCATACGGGCGTAAATAACAACGGCGAAAACAGTATTGTATATAAAGAATTAATATCCCTTATAAAAAAATTAAGTCCGGCCTATAAAGTGGTTTTTAATTTATATGTTATTGATGGATACACACACCAGGAAATCGCAAACATGCTTGGAATTTCTGTGGGCACATCCAAATCGAATCTTTCAAAGGCAAGGGCATTTCTTCAAAAATATTTAGTAAAGGACGACAAAGGCAATATACTATGCTTTACATGAAAGAAGACGATATGGATGAAATGATGCGTAAAGCTGCTGAAAACTATGAAGTGGATGCAGAAGGGGCTGCTGACTGGCACGCTGTGTATAAAGCCGTTCACGAAAGTGAAGACAGCCCACCCCCTGAAGAGAAAAAAAGGAAACGCCGCTTTGCGTTTTGGTGGTTATTACTGATTCCGCTTGGCTGGGTGTCCAATACTGAATACAATAAGATTAAGGATACACATATAAAACAGGTAGTCAGTTCACGGGCAGCAGAATCAAAAACAAATAATAATGATCAACAACTCGCTTCTGCCCCGACCGATCTAAAAACTGATAATGTAAAAAATAATAATGCTGCAAAAAAAAATAGTCCGGCAGCAGGAAAACAAACTGTCCGGTTTGGGTTAAGGCATTTTACTGCAAATACAAATTCGCATAATGCGACGTCATCAAGCAGTAATGGCAAGTTAAATAGTAACAATACTCTCCTGCAAACCCAACAATCTGATAGTAACCAGCCACAAGCTTCATCAAAATCTACCATGCCGGTTAATGTAGCCCCCGGTGATGAAAGCAATAATGTAAGTAACTCATCTGATAAGACTGTGGCAGCAAACGAAACAAAAAATACTTTACCTGCTTTAATAAATGATACTGCAACGCATCATAACAATAATGCTGTTGCAACACAACCTTCAATCAAAACCCTAAAAACCAATGCGCATTATTTTTATGCCGGCCTTGTTGCAGGCG
>JABDAV010000023.1 GCA_013289015.1 Bacteroidota bacterium
GCGGCGTTTGGAATAGTACTTCCAACAGCGATCGTGCTATCAAAATAATTCAAAGCTTTGTCCGACAGGCCTAGTTCATTATAATAATACCCCAAAGCATAAAAACTCCTTGCAGCAATATATGCTGAACTCCCTTTTTTGCCAGGCGTATTTATTCTTAAAGATAACTTCAGGTAATTGAATCCGGTGTTATAATTTTTGTTTGCTTCTATTTCCATAACTCCTATTTTCAGAAGAAGTTTGGAATAAACAGAATCAGGTTCAAGATTGCATTTATCAGCTATATTTTTAAGAGCATAAAAATATTTTAATTTTTGAATAGGTGAGAAATCTTCATTAGTGGAAATTGCATCTGTGCTGTCCCAAATGCTTTGCTTACTTAAGCATTGGGCATTTATTCCGGTATTTAAAATAAGTAACAAGCATAGTATGCAAAAAATAGAACCAACATATCCTGTTGAGGAATGGTGAAGCATAATACTACGCACTGTTAAACGTGATAAAATTTCTCTTAACGGGTTTTTTCCTGGTTGTATCCAGGTTGTATTGGATGCTCACCTTTGTTTCCACCTTTAACAGTATTGTCGATACTTATAACTGTCCGTAATATTTTAACCAGCACGCCGGCTATAAATATTAATGTAATAAGAATTCCACCTTCAATTATTGTTTGTGTAGTAATGTTGTCCATAAAGTTTTTTTTAGAAAGTGAATAAATATTAAATGTTGAAATATTTTACAACTTCTTCAACTCGAGAATCTCACCCGCGGTCTTACTTCCATCTTCATTTTCATCCTGCACTTTCTTCAGCAGCTTTTTGGCTTCATCTTTATCGCCCTGGTCATTTCTTTCAAGCAGGGTTACCGCCTTTAAAAAATCACCGGGATTGCTCTGTAAACCCTGCATGTTAGAGAGTGTATCAAATTCTTTCAAAGCCTGGTTATACTCTTTCTTTTGAAAATAACTAAGCCCGGTATATGCTTTTAAATAACTGTTTGCTGTATCTTTTTGTTTGGCAACAATAAAATAAGTTAAAGCTTTATCGTAATCTCCATGATTATATGCATCCATACCTTTAGTAATGTTATCACTGTCGGCGCTCATTTCCTGGCTAAGGTTTGAATACTTCTTGTTTATATAATCTGATGCAAGCCTTTGTGGTGAACTTTGTGTTTCAAACAAAAACATTGAAACAACCAACAATACACAAGCAGCCGCAGCATACATTATCCATTTGCCAAAGCTTCTTCTCTTACCCATCGGTATAACCGGCGTGTCCTCTTCTTCCGCTACTTCTTCTTTCCATGCCTGCGCCTTTTGCTCTAACAACGCTTCGCGGATGACCTGCCGGGTAGCTATATAAAATGCAACTTCTTTTGCAAAATTTTCGTCTGCTTCACATCTTGTTTCAAATACAGCCCTTTCTTCTGAGCTAAGGGTTTGTTGAAAATAAGATTCAATATATGCTATTGTATCTTCCATCGTTGAGTTTTTTAATTTTTTTTCTAATTGTTATTTAAGCTTACCGAAGCAATAACCTTTAACCTAATATCCTTTCACGTAATTTATCCAGGCATCTCAACCGTGTTGTTTTTACTACAGCTGCATTGCTGTATGATAAAAATTCAGCAATTTCTTTATCAGATAACCCGTCTTCAAACATTAATAAAAGCTCCTTGCATTTTTGTCCAATAGCATCAAGCTGCCTCTTAACATTTGCTTTTAATTCGTTGGTAACCAGCTTTTCCATAATTGTTTTTGTATTATCGGGTAACTGGTTCATTGCATCGGCAACAGGCATCGTTTTGTGCACCTGTTGCTTATTTGTCGTGTTTTTTCTTATCAGGTCAATACATTTATTAGAAAAAATTTGATACAAATAGGTTTTTAGTGAAGACCGGCCATCAAACCGTTCATTTATTATATTATGTATAGCAGAAAGAATGGTATCACTATAGGCGCTGAAACTATCATCAAAACTCAAATTATATTTTCTGCAGCCCTCATCTGTAAAATAATAATATTGCTGGTATAATATCTTTTCATACCTGGTACGTTCAGCATAGGTGCCCTTGAGGCCGTCCAGTATTTGTGCGTCTTGTTCCAATAAACAGAAGTTTTATCTAATCTGGGAATATTCTATGAAGATATTCCTTTACTGTATTACTGACCATAAAATTCAGAATACATTATAAATATAAAATTAAGTTGGTTCATACATCAATACAACAATAAACTAACAAAATTTATATATGTTCTGTTTCCAATTAAATGAAGTAAGCGATAAATATTGTACAACGGCCAAATTAAACCCGTTCAAACAAAAATTAATTTATAAAATTAAAATTCTTAAAAAATGAAAAAAATGTTTTTAGCAGCTACCCTTTTAGTGGCCTTAACCTCAGCAGCATTTGCTGATGGAAAAAAATCAAATGAGAAAATGCTCAATGATCTTAAAACAGCCCTCAAAACTGTAGACCAGTCTGCATGGGTTACAACTGACGCTTATCAAAAAGCAAGTTTTACCCTGAATGGTAAAGAAGCACACGCATTCCTGACTCCTGATGGCAGCCTGGTAGGTTTTGCAGTAGCTATTGAAAAATCTGCTTTGCCTGAAGGAGCCATGAAAAACCTGGCAAAAAAATATGATGGCTGGCAGATAATCAATCCCATTATGTTTATTACTGAAGATGGTAATATTGTTTATTATGTTCAGGCTAATAAAGGGGGAAAAAGCCTGGCACTACATGTATCTGACAAGGGCAAAATTTCTATCTACAACAGAATTCCTTCTTAAGCAAATTTGTTTGCATTCATCTTAAACTCATTGGTTATGAAAAAGATCCTTTTAATAATATGCATTTCAATCCTCGGCTTACCGGCAGCATTTGCCAACGATGACAGTGTAAATGCACAACTCAACAAATCGTTGCATCTACTCTTTAAATTAACCGATGAAAGCAGCTTAATAAATGCAACCAATTATCAGCAAAAATCTTTTGTTTATAAAGGGATAGAAGTAACTGCATTTAAAAATGAAACAACCGGCTGGACTGGCTTTTTCAAAAAACTTTCAGCTGATGATCTGCCTTCAAATGCAGTTGTTTCTATTGAACATAAATACAAATGCTGTAAAATTGAGAATGTAACGATATATTTTAACAACGATGCAGCAATAAGCTACTTCGCAGAAATAGTTGCAAACAACAAATGCATTCTTTTAAAAATTCAGCCTTCCGGAAAAATAAAAGTTTTTAGTTAACCAACAGGGCAGCAATCAAAACCTTATAAAAAACCCGCGCAGCAATGTGCGGGTTTTTTGTTTTACTTATTGGTAATATTTCGGATCTAAATAGTAGAAGCCGTCTGTTTTCTTCCAATACCAAAATTTCTTTTTGTAGATATAATAACTGCCTTTTAAAGAACCTGAGCTCGCTTGTTCAGGTACATACAATACGCGTGGAGGTATTGTTTTATAACGAGCCTGCAAATTAGCCCGTTGCTGCACTGTAAAGGATTTTGATAATTCCAGATTATTATATTTAATACCGTTGTTAGCTGGCAAGCTTTGCTGCGGTGTAACAAGATTGCCGTAACCATCTGCAATAACCATAATATTATTTACAGCTGCCATTGCCAAAGAATCTGCTGTAACAATAACTGAAGATGCAGTATCGATCACTGTATTATTAGCTGTGGTGTTATTAGTGTTGCTTTCATTTGTTGTTTTGGAAGGAACTGTTTTCTTTGAACAGCTTAAGCAAATGCAAAGAAAGCATGCAGCAATAAAAATTTTTTTCATTTGCATATTTAAGTCAATAATTATGCCTTACCTGATATTTAAATAAATTGTTGAAAATTGCTATACTTATTTTTGATCAGCAAAAGATTTTACATTGAAAACTGTGCTTATTATTGATGACGATGCGCGCAATACATTTGCTTTATCTGCTGTATTAAAAGCTAAAGGCTTTACAACTTTTACAGCGCATAATATGGTAGAAGCTTTTGCTGTTTTGCAATCAGAAAAACAAATTGGCATCATTCTTTTGGATATGATGATGCCGGGTATGGATGGCTATGAAGCAATCCTAATTTTAAAATCAACAAAAACGTATAGCAATATTCCGGTAATTGCAGTAACGGCGCAGGCGATGCCTGGCGATAAAGAAAAATGTTTTGAAGCTGGTGCTGATGATTACATTTCAAAGCCGGTGGATATTGATACACTTCTTGCTAATTTAAATAAATACCTTAAATAAGTAATGTGGAAACCAACATAATAAAAGATGAAGAAGTTGAACTATTAATAAATGAACTGGCAGAACGTTACGGGTATGATTTTACAAATTATACAAGGGCATCGTTACGGAGAAGAGTGATACGCCTGCTGACAATGGACAGAATACCAAGTTTTGCAGAACTGCTTTACCGGGTAAAAAATGATGCTGATTATCTTTCTCACATTATTGATGGTCTTACGGTAAATGTTACAGAGATGTTCCGTGACCCGCTTGTATTTAAATTGATAAGACAAGAAGTATTACCCGTTTTGGCAACACATCCTTTTATACGTATATGGCATGCGGGCTGTGCAACCGGTGAGGAAGTTTATTCGATGGCTATTATGCTTGAAGAAGCAAACCTGCTTAATAAATCATTGATATATGCCACAGATATTAATCCAACAGTAATTGAAAATATCAAGAGAGGAATTTTTCCTCTTAACAGGATGCAGCAATATTCAGAAAACTATATTGCTTCAGGCGGTAAAAAAGATTTCTCTTCTTTTTATACAGCGCAATATGGATGGGCAAAATTTAATCAAAAGCTGAAATTAAAGATGATTGCAGCTATGCATAATCTTGTTTCAGACAGATCGTTTAATGAATTTCAATTAATATTTTGCAGAAACGTGCTTATTTATTTTGATAAGGCTTTGCAAGACAAAGTGCTCAATCTGTTCGATGACAGTCTTGAGAAACTGGGATTTCTGGTACTTGGTTCAAAAGAGAATTTGCGGTTCTCGCCGGTATCAAAAAAATTTTCACAGGTAGAGAAAGAAAAGATATGGCGCAAGATTCAATAACTAAATACAAACTATTGATAATTGGTGGCTCTGCAGGCAGCCTGGATGGTATATTGAAAATAATTACTGCTTTACCGGTTAACAAGCAAGTTACAACAGTGGTAGTAGTGCATAGAAAAAATGACGTTGAATCTATACTCACCGATCTTCTTGCCACAAGAACAAAACTTAAAGTAAAAGAGGTGGAAGATAAAGAATCAATTTTTGGCGGTACTGTATATATAGCTCCTTCAGATTATCATTTATTAATTGAAAATGATAAACTATTCTCACTTGATTCATCAGAAAAAGTACATCACAGCAGGCCAAGCATTGATGTAAGTTTTGAATCTGCTGCACATGTTTTTGGAAATGCTGTAATTGGCATTTTGTTATCAGGTGCAAATGCAGATGGCGCCGAAGGTCTACGTAAAATTCATGAGGCCGGCGGATTTACAATTGTGCAAGATCCTGCTTTTTCTGAAGTGGGTTATATGCCGCAACAAGCGCTTGATCAAATGCGCCCTGATAAAATTTTAAATACTGAGGCTATTGCTTTATTCATTAAAGAGCTTATACAATAATCGCTTTTTTATTTGTCTGAAATATTACCTGCAGGCGTAGTTTTTTATTGGCAGATATCAAAACATGGTTCATTCCATATAAACGCATTAATGCAAAATAGGTAATGAATGTACCGCCCTGTTAAGTATTTGCAGTTCCATTCCATGTTGATGTTGAAAAAAATGTGAGTAATAAAAATGCAGTTGCAAACAAAGGTTTAATAATTGATAAAAGTTTTTAGGTTATAACAAAATCATCTGTTTTTTCCATCACATCTACTGTTCTTTGAATTATTTCAGGTGGAGCTGTAATTTTTCTCAAGCCTGTATGCATCCATGCCAAATCAACAACAATTAAAGCTGCAAGTACATTTTCATTTTTATAAATTTCATGCACCATACTGAACTTTCTGAAATCTTTTGATACAGATTTCAATTTTAAATTTATAGTTACCTCATCGCCAAACACAATCTCTCTTTTAAAAAAACATTCTTCTCTAAACAATACCGGGCCAACTGAATGTTCATGCATTACTTTAGTTGTAACACCATTGTCGAACAAAAAACTTACACGGCAATATGCGCCAAAATCATAATAGGCAGAATGTCTTAAATGAAAATTCGGATCAAGATCACTCCATCGCAATTCAATTTTTTTTGTGTATTTCATTTTATGAAGATAATGTGAAACAGTTATGGAAGGAAGAAGACTACACGAACCTGTATTGAACTTTCTTTACCTGACCTGCCGTAATTAAAATCAGCATACAATAAATTCCATGGCGCTAAAATTATACCACCACCATATGCAACATGTAATGTGTTTGATTGCTCGCCCGGCATCCAAACACGGCCATCATCCACAAACGCAAGAAGACCTGCCTTTCCAACAAAATAATGTGTATGCACAGGGCTTATATACCTTATATCATTTGTATTCCAGAATGCTGTTTTACCACGAAACCTGTCTCTCACAAAACCTCTTAATATAGTGCCACCAATAGAAGGGTACTGATAAAACTCTGGCTGGCCTGTTATGGTTTCTGCACCTGTACGTATGTTCAAAGAAAATTTTGAAATAAGCGGAATATAAAAATACGCGGAGCCTGCATAATCTACATAATTATGTGCGCCGGCATTTAAACTTTGAGAGCCCGTAACAGTGGTGTTGAATAAAACACCTTTTGTCGGCACAATTGCATCATTGAATTTTTGATAACTGTAGCTGATACTTTCATTTGCAAACATTGCCCAGTTATAGAATGTTTTATCCGGGTAATATTCTTTAGCGAGAAATCTTGTTGTGTCATTAATGATTTTTATGCCATTCAGATTAGCGGATATACGAACAGCACTTCTTCCGAAGCTTCTTGAAAGCATAGGTTGAACGACCCATTGCCTTGTACGCATGATGTAATAACTGTTGCTTTTATCGCTTTCAAATTTTGTGTTGTTACCCATTCCAAAAAAATAGGTCCAGCGCACATCATCATAATTAGCGAGTAATGAAAAATCAGATTTTGCAACCAGCTTAGGGATGATCGCATTGTAAGTAATACTGAATGCCTGTTCCAGCAAAGAGTAATGCAGGCTTATGGTTTGATTGGAAGCAAAAGGTGCTTTGCCCCATTTAAAATGCCTGTATCTGTAAGCTAATTCTACATACAAGCGGTCTTCACGTGAATAAAATATCAAAGGAGAAATTCCACTTCTGTCATAATGAAACCACTTATCTCTGTATTGTTTAAAGGATGTATCGCCGATAAATTTTACAGGCACCTCTGTACTTTGTTGAATATTTTTTTTATCGCCATATACTATCACTTTGCTATTGGCTTCTGGGGCAACATTAACAGCAATGGTGTCTTTGTTTATCTTTTGTATACCATCTATAATTTTCAGTTTGATGTTATTTGTATTGCTGTCTTCAATTGAATATTTATCTGCTCCATTTAAACCAAACAGCCGTATTTCTTTTGTTTCAGATGAACGGAAAGTTCTTGCATAAAAAGGCGTATTGCTGATTATTCTACTGTTGATTGTATAAACGTGAACAGAAGTCTCGCTATCATTTTCGGTTACATCAAAAAATTCATTTTGCAGTGTGCCTGGTATTTCAACTTCTTTCGAGATGAAGTGATAGTAGGTAGTTGCCCATTCAACGAGATGCTCTCTTCGTGATTTAAGTTTTGCCACAACATCATTGCCTGTTAAAGGAAATATTTCTTTTGGCAATTGATCGATCGCATTTCGTATCACCGTATCTGTAAATGATTGCTGCAGATCTTTGGCAATTGTTTGCCAGTCGTTCAATGTTGCGTCATTCAACAATCTTCTGTCGAGATCATTCGCCTGGAAATTAAAGCGGTTAATGCGCTTCATATTTTTTTGAAAAGATTGAATAAATGAAAGGCCCGTTATTTGAAAACCGAGACGCGTAATTTTACCATTATAATGTGTATATGCGGCATCGTGATCCTGGCGCGTAGGAATAAATATTTTTTTGCCTGCATTGATGGTTTGCTTCCACATCCATTGCCTGTTGCCGGTATTCCAATCATTTAAAAACATATCGAATAACCGCTCGCGCATATATGCTTTTTTATCAATGCTGCTGTTGGCATCCTGTTCAAGCATTGCAAGCAACTCGTTGGTGGTAATATAAACTTCATTAGTGTCGGTATAACTATCCGGCAGTTGAATCAATTTATAAAAATCATTTCCATATTCATTATTGTATAAGCCAAGCGCGGTTTGTTTTGGAATAAAAACATAGTCAGGATGAAAGCTAAAATTTGATGTGGCATTTTCAAGAATCGGAATAGTTGCAGCAGCATACGGATTGGTGATAGATATTTCATCATTCGCTATATTTTCTACAAACGTATTGCGAAAATCAGGCGGCAGTAATTTGCCCGGCGTTCTGTCTACCGAAGCCAGCACATATAAATTTCCCGAAGCGTTTGTGAGATATAAAATTTTCGCAGCACGGGAAGTATCTGCGTTGGTAACAGATAATCCGCCAAAAGCAGTATCAAGATTTAATGACCTTACAGTTACCGGTGTTGTCCATAAATTACGGTAGTTGCTTCCCCAAAAAAATTTATATAACGATGATGATTTATAGTCTTCACCAGCCGGTAATGTTTTAAATTGCTGCAGAGAATCATTATGCACAACCTGCGACCACAACGGATCTGTAGAAAAAATAGCCAGGAAAAATATCAGAGAAAACCAGACATAAATTTTCCTCATAGAACAATTAATAAAAAATACTGCCAATGTTTAAACGCGTGTAAATTAAGAATAAACCAAGTGCCGTTATCTTCGCAGGCATGATAGATTTAAGAAGCGATACAGTTACCAAACCAACTGCCGGAATGTTGCAGGCGATGATGAGTGCAAAAGTTGGCGACGATGTTTTCGGAGAAGATCCGGCTGTTAATGAACTGGAAGAAAAAATAGCAGGCATGTTTGACATGGAAGCCGCTTTATTTTGCGCAAGCGGAACCATGACGAACCAAATTGCCATTAAATGTCACACTCAACCCGGTGATGAAGTTATTTGCGACAGGCTTTCTCATATTTATCAATATGAAGGCGGAGGCATTGCTTTTAATTCCGGATGTTCAGTAAATCTCATTGATGGAAATTATGGAAGAATAACGGCAGAGCAGGTTGAAGCAGCCATCAACAACAGGAATGATGCGCATAAGGCTTATTCGAAATTGGTGTCGCTGGAAAACACTGCCAATCGTGGTGGTGGAAGCTGTTATAATTTTGATGATATCAAAGCAATTAAAAAAGTTTGTGAAGCAAATAATTTATTGCTGCATTTAGATGGTGCAAGATTATTCAATGCAATTGTTGCAAAAAATGAATTGGAAAAAGATTATGGAAAAATTTTTGACAGCGTATCAATTTGCATCAGTAAAGGTTTAGGAGCCCCGGTTGGCAGCGTGCTTATCGGTACAAAAGATTTTATAAAAAAAGCAAGACGCATAAGAAAAGTTTTTGGCGGCGGTATGCGACAGGCTGGTTTTTTAGCAGCAGCCTGTATGTATGCACTCGACAATCATATTGAAAGATTACAACAGGATCATTACCATGCAAGCCGGCTTGCGGAAACTTTGCGGCAAAAAGATTTTACAGGAGAAATGTACCCGGTTGAAACAAACATTATCATTTTTCAGGTGAAAGGAAAATATACAGCTTCGCAACTGGCGGAGGTGTTGAAAAAAAATGATATACTTGCCATTGCAATCTCAAAAACGCAGGTGCGAATGGTTACACATTTAAACATTACCTCTGCAATGATAGATGAAGCGATCGAAGTGATCAATCATTTGTAAATTCGCCCAGCTCAAACCCAAATAAGTAATAAAATAAAACAAATGCTACCAAAAATTAATCCTACAAATACACAAGCCTGGCTGCTGCTCAAAAAACATCAAAGTGAAGAAATGCGTAACATAACCATGAAGCGCTTATTTGCTGAAAGCGAAGACAGGTTTAAAAAATTTTCGATCTCATTCAACGATATACTTTTTGATTATTCAAAAAATATCATCATTCCAAAAACAATGCAGCTTCTGTTGCAGCTAGCTGAAGATTGCAAAGTGAAAGATGCTGTTGAAAAAATGTTTAGTGGGGATAAGATCAACGAAACCGAGAACCGTTCTGTGTTGCACACTGCTTTAAGAAATTGCAGCAACGAGCCTGTAATAAGCGATGGCAAAGATGTTATGCCTGAAGTGCACCGCGTGCAAAAACAAATGAAAGCGTTTTGCAAAAGAATTCATAGCGGCGAATGGAAAGGTTATTCAGGCAAAAAAATAAAATACATAGTAAATATTGGTATTGGTGGCAGCGATCTTGGTCCCGTAATGGTTACAGAAGCATTAAAGCCATATTGGGTAGAAGGCATGCAACCTTATTTTGTAAGCAATGTTGACGGCACTCATATAGCAGAAACACTAAAAAAGATAACACCGGATGAAACATTGTTTTTGATTGCGTCAAAAACATTTACCACACAGGAAACAATGACCAATGCAAACACCGCACGCGAATGGTTTTTGCAATCAGCCAAAGACGAAAAGAATATTGCATTGCATTTTGCTGCATTAAGCACCAACGAAAAAGAAGTAAAAAAGTTTGGAATTGATCCTGCAAATATGTTTGAATTCTGGGATTGGGTTGGCGGAAGATATTCTTTGTGGAGCGCAATAGGTTTATCAATTGCATTAACTGTTGGCTATAACAATTTTGAACAATTGCTCGAAGGAGGTTATGAAACAGATACTCATTTCAGAACAACTCCTTTCGATAAAAATATTCCTGTGCTGATGGCGCTTATTGGTCTTTGGTACACCAGTTTTTTTAAAGCGCAAACAGAAGCCATTTTGCCTTATGATCAATACATGCATCGCTTTGCTGCTTATTTTCAGCAAGGCAACATGGAAAGCAATGGTAAATACGTTGACCGCAATGGCAGCGAAACCAACTATGCAACAGGCCCGGTTATCTGGGGCGAACCCGGAACCAACGGCCAACATGCATTTTATCAATTAATACACCAAGGCACATTATTAATTCCCTGCGATTTTATAGCACCTGCTATCTCGCATAATCCAATTGGCGATCATCATGTGAAACTGCTAAGCAACTTCTTTGCACAAACAGAAGCTTTGATGAAAGGAAAGGATGAAGCAGAAGTAAAAGAGGAATTAAAAAAAGAAGGCAAATCAGCTGAAGAAATAAAAAAACTTTTGCCGTTTAAAGTGTTTAAAGGCAATAAGCCAACCAATTCATTTCTTGTTAAAGAAATAACACCAAAAACGCTGGGCAATCTTATTGCTTTGTATGAACATAAAATTTTTGTTCAGGGCGTTATCTGGAATATTTTCAGCTTTGACCAATGGGGTGTTGAATTAGGCAAACAGCTTGCTTCAAAAGTTTTGCCTGAACTGGAAAACAATGATAAGATCACTTCGCATGATTCTTCAACAAACGGTTTGATCAATGCCTGGAAAGCAATAAAATAATAAGAAGCATTAAAGTTTGTACATTTTTTTTCATGAATCATCAAAAAATGATTTTGATGATTCATGTTAATCATTCTATATTACACCAACGATAATCTTCCGTAATTACCGATTTTTAATTAATGATTGTACTTGTATGAAGCTAACCTTGGCAAGATCATTTTACAATCATCGTCATATTATTAACACTAAAATTCAAAACCTATGTCAGTTTGGGGACCATTACAACAACGTTACGAAACAGTTCAGCCAAGAAAAATACTTGCACTTGACGGCGGAGGCATAAGAGGTGTACTTACGCTTGAAATTTTATCAGAGCTTGAAACGCAATTAAAGACTGCATTAAATGCAGGAGATAATTTCAGGCTGAGCGATTTCTTTGATTACATCGGCGGAACAAGCACCGGTGCAATTATAGCTGCAGGTTTATCACTCGGGAAATCTGCACAGGAAATGATAGATTTTTATGTGCAGAAAGGCGGAGCTATGTTTGATAAAAGCTTTCTCCTGAATAAAGTGAAATATTTTTATAATGATGGCCCTTTATTAAAAGAACTCAAGAACACTTTCGGCAGTGGTGATCTTGATCTGCAGTCCGGTGTTTTTAAATCGTTATTTCTTGCAGTAACAATGAACCGTTCAACAGATTCGCCCTGGCCTATCAACAACAATCCATTGGCAAAATATAATGGAGCAGATAGAAAAGATTGCAACCTGCGTATTCCATTATATCAATTGATTAGAGCAAGTACTGCAGCACCTGCTTATTTCAGGCCGGAGACTTTGCAATGGGATCCTTCCAATCCTGAAAAAACTTTTGTGTTTGTTGATGGTGGTGTTACACCCTATAATAACCCGGCTTTTCTTATGTACAGAATGGCAACACAAAAGCCGTATAATCTTAAGTGGAAAACGGGCGAAAAAGATTTGCTCATCGTTTCTGTGGGTACCGGCGCAGCAACAAGTCCCGGCACATATGATAATTTGCTGGTAACCTTAAAAGACCTGCCTAATAATTTAATGTATGCAATGCAGGTTGACCAGGATACCAATTGCCGCACCGTTGGCCGTTGTGTTTTTGGCGCCCCCATTGACCGCGAATTGGGAGACCTGGTACCTGTAGATGCTGAGGGTAAAATTCTGGATCCTGACAGTGATGCAGGACGTCATTTTACTTATGCGAGATACAATGCAGATCTGGGTGTTGAAGGACTTGCAAACGCAGGCTTATCGCATATTGACAGTGATGATGTAAGGCAGATGGATTCTGTAAAATACATTCCTGAATTGCGTGAAGTAGGAAGAACCGTTGGCAAGCAGCAGGTAGATGTAAAAAAACACCTTGCGAATTTTCTTTCCAAAAAATAATTTATCAGCATGAAACATTTTATTTTATTCACAGGCCATATGATTGATGCCAAAGACAGGCCGCAGCCAAGGTTTCCTGTTCATAAAGAAGAAGCAGTAAAGAAAGAAATAGTTGATCTGTTGTTACAACAAAAAGAAAAATTTTCATCACTTGAAGGCATTGCCAGTGGTGCTTGCGGAAGTGATATTTTATTTCATGAAGCATGCATACAGTTGAAGATTCCTGCTGAGATATATCTCGCTTATCCTGCAGTGGAATTTAAAAAAGGCTCTGTTTCATTTGCCGGTGAAAACTGGGATAACCGCTTTGATAAACTTGCTGCAATATTACCTGTGCATGTATTAGCTGAAAACAAGAATACTGATTTGAATGTGTACGAACAAACAAATGAATGGATGTTACATAATGCATTGGAACCAGGAGGAAACAATATGACCCTGATCGCGGTATGGGACGGCAGTGGCGGAGATGGTAAAGGCGGAACTGCACACATGGTTAAAATGGTTAAAGAAAAAGGTGCTGAGGTAAAGATCATTGATGTAAAGAAAATAGAATAATTAATCTTATATAATCCTGGTTACCGGGAAAAATCACGTACTGAATAAGGGAATAACCTTTGAGATTTGCAATGCAATCATAAACTATATAAAAGATTATATAGCTAACTAAAATTTATTAGCAGAAATATAAACCGTAATACTATGACTGAGGGAAATACTGATAACTCAAAGAGAACATGTTTTGTTGTCATGGGTTTTGGAAAGAAAACAGACTTTGAAACCGGGCGTGTTTTAGACCTTGATAAATCTTATAAAAACATGATAAAACCAGCCGTTGAAGCCGCAGGTCTCATCTGCATACGTGCAGATGAAATAGCACATTCCGGGGTGATTGATGTTCCAATGTATGATCAATTGTTTAATGCCGATGTTGTGGTTGCTGACTTGTCAACCTCAAATAAAAATGCGATATACGAATTAGGAATAAGGCATGCGCTGCGCCCATTTACAACTGTTATCATTGCTGAAGATGGCATAAAAGCATTTCCTTTTGATATAAGCCATATCGCAATAAGACAATACCATCATCTGGGGGAAGATATTGGTTTTGATGAAGTGATGCGTTTTCGTGAACAGTTAATGAAAGCTATTAAAGAAATTCTTGAGAAAAGTCCCCGCGATAAAGACAGCCCTGTTTACACTTTTTTAAATAACCTTATCCCTCCGGAATTAAAAACAGCTATAGAAGCAGATAGGCAATTGTCAAAAGATAAAGAATCTGCCGCAATTAAATCTGTCGCTAATATTGATTTAAATGCACAAACGCATAGTGCTTTAATGCAACAGGTTGATAACGCTCAAAAAAACGGTGATTGGATAACTGCGAAGACATTGCTCTCTGCAATCAGAAATATGATAAGCGGGGAAATAAAAAAGAAACAAGAAGAATCAACTGTAAATGTTGTACAGCAGCAGGAAGATCCATATTTGTTACAACGATTGGCCTTAATAACCTATAAAAGCAAATCTCCGGATGAAGAAAGTGCTTTACTGGAAGCACACAGCTTACTTAACCTGTTAGATCCCTCTGTATCTAATGATACAGAAACGCTTGGCCTTTGGGGGGCAGTTCATAAAAGATTATCAGAGATAACCACAGATGTAACAAAAAAAATAGCTTACCTAACGGAAGCCATTCGTGCTTATGGAAGAGGATTTTATATAAGAAATGATTATTACAATGGTATTAACTATGCATTTCTTTTAAATGTAAGAGGAAGCCTGGTAACTGACCGAGCACAGGCTATTTCAGATTTTGTTGTGGCACGCAGAGTAAGAAACGAAGTCTTACAAATTTGTGAAGACTGGTTAAACAAAAATCCTTCGCCTGATAAAGATAAAACTCCAAAAGAAGCATTAAATGATTATCTAAAAAGCTGGTATTGGGTGAAAGCTACCCAAGGGGAAGCTTGCGTAGGTTTAGGTGATGAAGATAACGCTCAGAAAGAGCTTACGGAAGCCTATGAAAAAGCACCTGAAGAATGGATGAAAGGCTCAACCGAAGAACAATTGTGCAAGCTGAGACCGTTGCTCGCAGATTCACCGCTTAAGTATATTAATAATGATATTTAAAATCATTAGAATTAACTATCTGTAAAAGAATTCCCGCTTCATTTTTGCAGATATTTGAAGCATGATAAAACAATCCTTATTTCTTATTGCAAGCTTTGCATTTACCATTGCAGCATTCAGTCAGAATGATGAAAAAGCAAATGTTTTAGCTGTTGAAAGAAGTACCGCTGATGCTTTTACCAAGCATAACGTTGTGTACATAAATCAGATCTTTGCAGATGATGCTATCATCATTACACCTAAGGCAGAACTGATAAATAAACAACAGTTAATTCAATATATACCGAATATCAATACAGTGGTTGTTTCAGATATGCAGGTGAAAATATTAGGTGTAACTGCTATTGTTACCGGCATTGAAACAGAGACCGGCAAAAATGAAGCGGGTGTTTACACAGGAAAGTACCGCTACACTGATGTGTTGCAAAAAGTAAAGGGCAGTTGGATAATTGTTGCAAGCCATGCAACTTCTATGGATCAGCAGTAATTATTTTATGCTTAAAGCAAGAGCACTCCAGTCATGATCTTTATAACCTTCATCAAATAATTGCTGGTATTCTTGTTTTATTAAATTACCCAAAGGCATTGCAGTTCCTGTTTTATCAGCCTGCTTTTTTATTAATGCAGCATCCTTTAAACCCAGTTCCAGGCTGAATGCTGCAGGCAGAAAAGCTTTTTCTAAAACAAGCCTGCCATAATTAATATAAATGCCACAATTGAATAACGTTGAAGTTATCATTTGCATCCATTGCCTTTCATCAATACCGCTTTTTTGTGCGAGTGAAATTCCTTCAGACATAGCCTGCAACGCTGCCTGTATCATATAATTTGTACAAAGCTTTGCAACGTTTGCATTGCCGGGTTCTTTTCCATATTCCCAAACATTTATAGCACCTGCATCATTGAGCAAAGGCTTTATAATCGAAATAATTTTATCATCACCGGAGATCATAAAATTCAATTTTTTATCTTTTGCAGCTTCAGGCCTTCCTGCTACGGGACAAGCGATATAATGATTTTTATATTGCTGATGAATTTTAAATAACGCTTCACTTGTTGCAGGCAGAATAGTGCTCATTGAAACATGAATGCCATCTTCTTTTAAATTCTTTGCGATACCATCTTCACCATTTGTTATTTCTTCAATGGCTGCATCGTTTGAAACAATTGTAAAAACAACATCACAGGCTGAAGCAAGCTCTTTTATGCTTTTACAAACTGCAGCACCTTTTTCTTCCAGTGGTTTTGTTTTTGATCTTGTTCTGTTATAAACCATCAGGTCTTTATGATGCTCTAATAAATTTTCTGCTATAGGCGTTCCAAGATTTCCTAAACCAATAAAACCAATTTGCATACATTTTTGTTTGAACAATTATAAAAATATTGTTATGAAATACGATATGTTCAATGATTTTTAAACTTGATGTTGAAGCTGACTCAATTTGCTATACGAAATTGGCTTTAGATTTTCTTCCATTAAAACGTCAATAAGTTCTGACGCTTTGTTCACCAACTTATCAAAAGAAGGTTCTCTTAGTAAACCAAATAATACATAATTGCTGATGGAATTAACCGTCCATTGATTTTGTTTGCCAAAAAGAATTTCTTCATCGTTTCGTTTTACTAATGCTTTAAATTCTTTTTCAGTAAAATAATGACCATAACTTTCAGGATCAAACAAAACAATAACTTCAATAGCAGGTCTTGACTTTAAATTCCATAAAAGCTGAAAAATAATTGTATAATTATTTATTGTTCCAATTAAAGCATTATCATTTCTTTCAAACCCGTTTTTTATAAAAGTCTGAAATGTTTTTCCGCTAAAGATCGTTTCGATTTTTTTCGGGGCATTATAAACTGTATAAACAATAGCCCAGGCCAAAACAGAACTTATTACAAACCCAACTGATATACTTAAAATTAAACCTGTATAATGCGCACGCGCATAAGTAGAAATCACAAACAAAACCCAAATCGGAAATAAAATATAAAGAAAGGTTTTAATTTTTTCTTTCATTATAAATTACTCTTCATTTAAAAACGGGTAACGATAATCTGTTGGCGGATCGAAAGTTTCTTTGATTGTTCTTGCACTTAACCAGCGATACAAATTCAGCATGCTGCCTGCTTTATCATTAGTGCCACTTGCTCTTGCACCACCAAACGGTTGCTGGCCAACAACAGCGCCGGTTGGTTTATCATTCACATAAAAATTACCTGCAGCATATCTCAATTTATTTGTCGCCGATAAAATTGCATTTCTATCCTGTGCAATAATACTTCCTGTTAACGCATAAGGCGAAGTTGTATTAACGATCTCCATTGTTTCATCAAACTTATTTTCATTGTATATATAAATGGTTAATACAGGGCCAAAAATTTCTTCGCATAAAGAAACATAATTTGGATCTTTTGCTTCTATAACTGTTGGCTCAATAAAATAGCCTTTGCTTTTATCATAATTACCACCGGCAATAATTGCTGCATTCGAATCTTTCTTTGCATTATCAATGTAGCGTGAAATGTTATCAAAAGATTTTTCATCAATTACTGCATTAACGAAGTTGCTGAAGTCCTCAACACTTCCCATCTTCATTGTCTTTATTTCAGCAACAAGCCTTTGTTTTATTTCATCAGCAAGATTTGATGGAAGATAAGCTCTTGATGCAGCAGAACATTTTTGTCCCTGGAATTCGAAAGCGCCTCTTGCCAAAGCAGTAACAGTTGCATCAACATTAGCAGAAGGATGCACCAATACAAAATCTTTTCCGCCTGTTTCACCAACTATGCGCGGATAAGATTTATACTTTGCAATATTCTCTCCTATTGTTTTCCACATGGTATTGAATACACCCGTACTTCCTGTAAAATGAACACCTGCAAAATCTCTGTGTGAAAAACAAACATTGCCCAATACGGGACCATCAACATAAATTAAATTGATGACACCATCAGGCAAGCCCGCTTCTTTTAAAATACGCATAAACATTTGCGCTGCGAATATTTGTGTATGTGCAGGTTTCCAAACAACAACATTACCACACATGGCAGCACTTGTTGGAAGATTGCCTCCTATTGCAGTAAAATTAAAAGGTGTAATCGCCAGCACAAATCCTTCCAGTGCACGCCATTCCATGCGGTTGTGCATGCCTGGAGAAGAGTTGGGTTGTTGTTTATATATCTCACTTAAAAAATGAACATTGAAGCGAAGAAAATCTATCAACTCACAGGCGCTGTCGATCTCAGCCTGGAAAGGATTTTTACTCTGACCCAGCATGGTTGTGCCGTTCATGTGATAACGATACTTTCCTGCAATAAGATCGGCCGCTTTTAAAAATATATGCGCTCTTTCTTCCCATGGCATATTGCTCCATGCTTCTTTAACACTTAATGCAGCATCTATTGCCTGTTTTACATGTGTTTCATCACCCATGTGAAAATATCCAAGCGTATGCGCAATTTCATGCGGCGGATTTAATGCAGTCCTATTTCCTGTACGCACTTCATCTGCACCTATGTACATGGGAATATCAATCGCTTCACTCTTTAATTCTGATAATACTTTTTTTAATTTATTTCTTTCAGCAGAACCTGGTGCATAACTGTAAACAGGTTCATTAGCTGGCATCGGATAGGAAAAATATCCAAGACTCATACAGCGAAAATTTTCGCAAAGATAAAGCAGAAGTTTTTGGGCAGGAGATTATAAACAGCTTTACGAAAAGCTTTAACTTTCACAAGTTTTTTAATTAACTCGTTTAAACCGGTAAGCGTTAATTTATCTAAATGAAAAACGATCGCAATATGAAAAATGCAATCATGTTAGTATTAACAATTGTTGTAACAGCCTTTCAATTAAGCGCACAGGATTCAACTATAAAAGCTTCGCTTAACAATAAGCGGTTCACTTTTGCTCCAACCACCATGATGCCTACTTCAGGAAGATCTAGATCGGTTACTTCTTCCGGCTATTTGTTGCAGGTGAAAGGCAATGATACATTGGTTGCTTACCTGCCATATGCAGGCAGAGCTTACAGTGCGCCGATGAATTCCTCAGAATCAGGTATAAATTTCACATCAACCAATTTTACCTATGCCGTAAGTGAAGGCAAAAAGAACAGTTATAAAGTGGTGATAGTAACAAAAGACAGGATGTATAATACCACTCTTACCCTTACTGCGTATGATGATGGCTCAGCTTACCTGAATGTAAACAGCAGCGATAAACAATCTATATCGTACAATGGTTCTGTAACGGCAGATCAATAAGAACTTTTTTTTACCGGCAAATAAACTTTGCTTGAACACAGTTGTTCACTCCTTTGTACAGTATCTTTTCATGGCAGCAAAAGCTTTTAAATCAAACTATATTTGCGCAAAACTTTTAGATGGAAAGCAGAAAAGCATGCGACAGTATTACAATCATGAATGAGCTGGTATTGCCGAATGATACAAATGTGTTTGGCAATTTAATGGGCGGCAGATTAATGTATTGGATGGATATTGCTGCAGGCATAACTGCAGTTAAACATTGTAATGCTCCATGCATGACAGCAAGTGTTGATAATCTTAGTTTTAAAAATCCTATTAAATTGGGGAATGTAGTGCGTATTGAAGCAAAAATTACAAGGGCTTTTAATACTTCGATGGAAATACATTTAAAAGTCTGGGGCGAAGACAACCTGCATCAATACAGGTATGAAAGCAATGAAGCGTACTTTACATTTGTTGCGCTTGATCCAAACAATAAACCGAGGCCTGTACCTTCAGTAATTCCGGAAACGGAAGAAGAAAAATTATTGTTTGACGGGGCATTAAGAAGAAGGCAGGTACGTTTGATACTCGGCGGTAAAATGAAACCGGATGATGCGAACGAATTAAAAGCTTTATTCATCAATAATTAGTTTTGATCGAAGGTTGCATAAATTCAAAACCCTAAACCATTGTTAATAGCACCTGATGTTTGTGTAATGCAGAAAGTTCTTACATCTTTCATTAAATTAAACGTAGAAAAATGAAAAAAATATTTTTAGCGCTCTCTGCAAGTTTATGCCTGCTGATTGCAAATGCACAAACATATGATAACACTATAAAGCAACGTACTATAAATGTGAACGGCCACTCAGAACTGGAGATAACTCCGGATGAAATTTACGTACAGATCGAATTAAGTGAATATAATAAAAAGAATGGCGACAAGGTTGATATAGAAATAATCCGGAATCAGTTTTTAACAGCTGTAAAGAGTATGGGTATAGCTGATACTGATGTAGTGGTGCAGGGCTACGCAGGTTGGGATGGAAATTATTGGTGGTATAATAAGAATAAGAAAAAGAATCCCGATCTGAAAGCGGGTATTACTTACCAGGTGAAAGTAAAAACGGTTGACGATATGGATAAGCTTGTTGATAAACTTGATGACCAGGCAACGCAGAATTTTTATATCAGCAACACTTCACACAGCAGGATTGATTCAATAAAAAGAGAATTGAAATTGCAGGCATTGAAGAATGCAAAAGATGAAGCTGCTTCTCTTGCGGCTGCTTACGGCGATACGGTTGGCAAGGCATTAATTATCAATGATCCTAATGAAAGCAGCGATTATCCAAGGCCGATGTACAAAGCGAGTGCAATGCTGGCATCAGATGCAGTAAATGGTACAGCGCCGCCGATGAATGTTGATTTTAAAAAGATAAAAATTGAAATGAATGTGAATGTAACATTCGAATTGAAATAGATGTTATTCGTTGAGTTATTTTCATCAGCAGGTTGTAAATAATTACTTCCTGCTGATTTTTTTTTATAAGGATCATGTTGTGTTCAATTCAGCAGGAAATGTTTAATTTTCATTTTTATCATTAACGCTCAAACCCGATGACCAACGAACTGCTATACCAAATTGCTTTAACGCTTGTTCCAAATATTGGCTGTGTTCAGTCCAAAATTTTAATTGAAAAATATGGTAATGCAGAAAGTGTTTTTAAAGCACGCAAAAAAGAATTGTCTGCAATTGAAAACATAGGTGTTGTGCGCGCATCAAGCATAAAAAGCTTTGATAATTTTTCGTTAGCGGAAGATGAAATAAAGTTTATGGAAAAATATAAGATCACTCCCTTGTTTATAGCAGATAAAAATTATCCGAAACGTTTATTACATTGTTATGATGCTCCCACCCTTTTATATTATCGCGGAAATGCAGATTTGAATGCATCAAAGATCATCAGTATAATAGGCACAAGAAGTAATACAGATTACGGCAAACAGGTAACAGAAAAACTGGTAAGCGAATTAAAAGAATTAAATGTTTTAATTATAAGCGGGCTTGCGTTTGGCATTGATGCAATTGCGCATAAAGCTGCTTTGCAAAACGAACTTGAAACAATTGCCGTACTGGCGCATGGTTTAAATATAATTTATCCGCAGCAGCATAAAACGCTGGCAAAAGAAATTGTACAACAGGGCGGCCTGCTTACTGAATTTACAAATGGTGATAAGCCTGATAAACATAATTTTCCAAAACGTAACCGCATTGTAGCCGGCCTTGCTGATGCAACAGTTGTAATTGAAACAGCCATAAAAGGCGGCAGCATGATAACAGCAGAATTCGCAAATAATTATAACCGCGATGTGTTTGCCCTGCCGGGAAAAATAACAGATACAAAAAGCACGGGTTGTAATTATCTTATTCAAAACAATAAGGCAATTCTTTTCACTGATGCAAAAGAATTAATGGCAACGCTTGGGTGGCAAACCAAAAAGATCAATAAAAAACAACAAAAAGAACTGTTTATTGAATTAAATGAAGATGAAAGAACGATAGTAAATATTTTAAGAGAAAAAGAACTAACACATATTGACGAGATAAATCTCAGAAGCAATCTTAGCAGCAGTTCTGTTGCGGCAGCAATCTTAAATTTAGAATTGCAGAATGTAATTACAGGTTTACCCGGAAAAATGTATAAGCTGTTATAGATGCTGGTTGCTCGTTGCTTGTTGCAAGTAAAATTTTATAATGAATCATTATGAAGACATATAGAGAGCTTGAAGTTTATAAAACCTCAAAGGAACCTGCTATCAAAATTCATTTTATGAGCTTAACACTTCCAAAATTTGAATTATATGAAGAAGGCAGCCAAATAAGAAGGTCATCAAAAGCAGTAACAAGTGCAAACGTTGAAGGATATGGAAGAAGAAATTATAAAAAAGATTTTATAAAGTTCTTTGTCATCGCAATAACTGAATGTGATGAAACAATGGTTCATCTTGATTTCTTGTATAAGACTAAATCATTTGCAAGATGAAACTCTATACACAGAATTAAACGAAAACTACATAGAACTAAGCAAACATTTAAATAGGTTTATTCAATGGGTTGAGAAAAATTGGAAACCCAAAGATCAAGCGCCAGAAACCAGCAACAAGCATCCGGCATCAAATTTCAACATCTTACAAACAAATCATATACCTGCCAATCAGCATCCAACATCAGATACTTACTTTTGCGGGAAATTGATCTTAATGCAAAAAGACACAGCAGTATTTGCACTTATCCAAAAAGAACTCGAACGCCAGCGCCGCGGAATAGAATTAATTGCCAGTGAAAATTTCACCAGCCTTCAAACCATGCAGGCAATGGGTAATGTTATGACGAACAAGTATGCAGAAGGCTATCCCGGCCGCCGTTATTATGGCGGTTGCGAAGTGGTTGATGAAAGCGAGCAGCTTGCAATTGATCGCCTTAAAGAAATTTTCAATCTTGAATATGCAAATGTGCAGCCTCATAGTGGCGCGCAGGCAAATGCTGCAGTCATGCTGGCTGTGTTGCAACCCGGCGATGCTATTCTTGGCCTTGATCTGAGCATGGGCGGACATCTTACACATGGTTCTGCTGTAAATTTCAGCGGTAAATTATACCAGCCGCATTTTTATGGTGTGAAGAAAGAAACAGGTATGGTTGATTATGATATGCTGGAAGCAAAAGCGAAAGAAGTAAAACCTAAATTAATTGTTTGTGGTGCGAGTGCATATAGCCGCGACTGGGATTATGAACGCATAAGAAAAGTGGCTGATGAAGTGGGCGCAATGATAATGGCTGATATTGCGCATCCTGCGGGATTGATCGCAAAGAAATTATTGAATGACCCTTTTGATCATTGCCATATTGTAACATCAACTACACATAAAACGCTACGCGGCCCGCGCGGTGGTGTTGTGATGATGCGTAACGATTTTGAAAATCCTTTTGGATTAAAAGATGTAAAGGGCAATATCCGCATGATGAGTAACCTGCTTGATATGGCCGTATTCCCCGGCACGCAAGGTGGTCCGCTTGAACACATTATCGCTGCAAAAGCAGTTTCATTCGGAGAAATACTGACAGATGAATTTACTGATTATGCGAAGCAAATAATTGCCAACGCACAGGCAATGTCAAAAGCTTTTAATGATAAAGGTTATAAAAGTATAAGCGACGGAACAGATAATCATTTGCTGCTGATCGATCTCCGCAATAAAAATATTTCCGGTAAAAAAGCGGAGCAAACTTTAGGCAAAGCAGATATTACTGTGAATAAAAACATGGTTCCTTTTGATGATAAAAGTGCTTTTGTTACATCGGGCATTCGAGTAGGTGTTCCTGCTATCACAACCCGTGGCATGAAAGAAGAACACATGCAGTTTGTTGTTGACAGTATTGATGCCAGCCTGATGAATGCTGATGATGAGGCTTATCTTTCAAACTTAAAAAATAAAGTGAACGAATTCATGAGCCAATTTCCTTTATATCCGGAATTAGGTTGATGATATAAGTCAGAAACTTATCGCATATTCTACAAAGCCTAGGGACTTTGCAGAGCGAGAAAATTAAAAAGATCAGGCGCTTAATAATGCCTGATCTTTTGGTTTAGTATGTTCTGTTCTTTAAAGGAGGACCAGTTTTAATCCTGACCAAACTTCATCAACTGCGCAAACTTTCACATCAACCAACCCAATTGATAAAGCAGTATTGCGGATAATATCTTCAGTAAGATCTGTTGGAATTTTTGCTGATCTTTTATGCCACGAAACCCATATAATTCCATCCTGTTCAATTTCATTTTTTAAATCATGGATATATGTTTCAAACGTTTTTACATCTTTTGCAAACAAATGGATAAAATTCTTTTTTGATTTTTTATTGTTCAGAAACTGAACATCGGAAGGCATATCGGTAAACAATTCCAAATAATAATCAGGCGCATTTATCAAGCGCATTTTAAAACCAGGTTTTATTCCAAGTTTTTTTGCGAGTGGTGTTGAGGAATAGCCAGCCATTTTATAAGTATATTAACATGAGTTCGGGTTAAGCATAAAGTAATCCTGAAAGGATTTAGTTTGAATAACCCCGCAAGGATTGCGGGGTAAAAAATGGATAAACAACATTGAACCCTTACAGGGTTCAATCGATTGATCACGATTTTATCCTCCGATTACATCGAAGGCTATTTATATTAAAGCCTTTCAGGCTTACACCGAACTCACGTTATCTTAAATTATTTCTACTAAAATTATTGCTTGTTCTTCATTTGATTTTGCATCACCAAATTTTCCAGCCATAAAGTTTTATAATAAGCCGGGCAATAGAAATAATAATTAATGTAACTCCAATGCAAAAAAATTTGTTTGAAAGGTGAAGGATAAGAATATGCTGCTCTTGCCTGGAAAAAAATGTATTGTTGTTGATTGCTGTTCTCAAATTCGTTGATACTCGTAAACGGTGGCAAATAATCAGTTGAATACACACCGAGTTTCATCAATGAAGTGCTTAATAAAATTTTATCCATCACATTTGTGCCTGCATCGAATTCTTTTTTCGCATCTTCAATCAATTGTTGTTTGTATGCTTCCAGTTCAGGAATATGAAAAGCGCTCATTAATCGCACAACATGATAAATTAAGATTGATGAGCGCACGTAATACGGAGACAGGTAAACAGGCGCTCGCATGTACTCACGGTTGTGCACCATTTCAGTTATTAAATGCAATGTTGCACTGTCTTGTTTAACAAAAGGCAACTGCTTGTCTAAAACAAAATAGAGAATATTGCATTGCACAGCAAAGTCAAAATCAGGCACTGTGCGGTTTCCAAGATAGGTGCTGTATGCAGGAACATCACGATACTTTTTATACGTTGCAATAATTTTTTGCTTAGACAAATTAGCAACGTCAATCAACCGCTGTTTCAAATCAGTTACATCTTTATCGCTGCTGCTGTCAGTCATTAAGATCATTACTGTATCATCTGCATCTTCACCCTGTCCAAAAACCTGTTTTAAATATTTGAAATAATAAGTACCCGGCATTATCGCGTCATCCTTAGCCCAAAAACCATAATAAGGATAACCATGTTTATTGCGATATAACGGGTAAATATTTTGCGCGTTTGCAATAATGCTATCTGCAATTACTTTATCCGCTTCACTTAGATACGGCAACATATTACGCAATGCAAAAGCCGTTATTGCTGTATAAAAAACAGTATTATCAGGCTGGTAATTATGCGGTGCACCGCCACATTCGCGATATGTTGGGAACATACCCGCATAAAAAAATCCATCCTGCTTTACCTGCATTGATTGTATATCCAGCAACAGCGCATGAATTAATGAATCGTTGTTTTGGGAAAAAGACTGATGAACAAAGAATAAAATAAATAAAGTGATGAAATATTTTTTCATTGACAAATTGCCGAATTAACTAATTATCAAATTAGTGCTGGAAGTTTAAAAATATACTTCAACCACTTTAAGATATTGGAAGGTCTCTCCATATCCACGATCATATCTTTTCTATCCAGTTTCCACCAATCAATTTTGCTTCCATATTTTTTTTCTGTTGCAATAAACTGATCAATAGCTACCAAACTCCTTGCATTGATCGTATTCATCACAATGCAAAAATCTTCTTTATCTTTCAGTGAATACGGTAAAGCATAAATTTTTTCATTCTGTAATTTTACGCGTTCAATAAAATCTTTTCTGAATTGCAAGTAATCAACACAGGTGTTTACAAGTGTATAAATATTATCGCGCACATCCTTATATAAATCAAAAATGTCATTTCCCAATTGATATAAACTACCGATCAAAAACAATACTTCCAGCATTTGCGCGTCTGCAGCTTCATCCAAACACTGGTGGTAAATAATAACACTCACTGCCCCTTTTGTATAGGTTATGCGCTGCATTTCTTCTTCTGAAATATCCGGCTTTGTTTGCTTTATGGTTTCAACCTGTATATCCAAAACATCTTTTGAGGCCTTAATATATTCGTCTTTATGCGGAACTGTATTTAATAAAAACGTTTGAATTTCCTTGGCTACATGGGATGAAAACGTAGTAGCATTAAAGGTTTCAGGATGAAAAGTTATTTGCTGTATGCTTTCATTATCGAGCTTGTCAATATCAAACAGGTCGTCGCCCACAGGTGTAAGAACGCCAAACAAAGTTGCGCGTTTGCGTTCTTCATCACTTAATGTTTCTCCATACAATCTTTTATAGCTGCTGCATAAAAAAGATGTAATGAATAAGCCGTAATAATTTAAGATCTTTCCTCTTTGCTCCGGTTGAAATTTACCATTGTATTTTTTTTCGAGTTCATCGAGGTAAGGAGTAAGGAATGTTTTATTGAATCGCTTCTGAACTTTGATTTCACTGTAAACTTTTCTTGCGATATTGATGTAGCGGAAAAAATTCATTTGGTGAATGGTCAATAGTGAATGGTGAATAACTATTCAACGCTCAAAAATAATTGTTCACAGACTATAATTAACAGAAGTGCAAGTAAGAGTTTGTTTTCTGCATTAAGACATTGACTATTCACTGCTCACTATTTACTACTTCACATTCGCCACCACTTTGGCGCCGGCTTTTTTTGCAGACTGCATTACATGAAAGACTTCGCCGTAATAAGATGCTGTGTCGGCGTTGATAACAACCGAAGGCGTATCTACCGTGCTGCGGTTTTTATCAACTTCAAACTTTATTAAACTATCAAGATTGCTGGGATCAATCTTTTTCTGACCAATATAAACATTCTGGTCTTTATCAATGGAAACAACAATATGCTGTTTGGCTTTGGTATCTTTTGAACCCTTCGGATTATTTACTTTAATAACATTTGGATTAGCAAGTGTTGAAATAATCAAAAAGAAAAAAAGTAAAATGAATAAAATATCATTCAGCGTGCCTGCATGCACCTGGCCCTGTGTTTTGTATCGTCTTCGTATATTCATAAGCCCCTATCCCCTAAGGGGGATTTTAAAAATCGTTTACAAATTAATTTTCTATAATAATACATAATGCATTTTAATTTCTCCCCTTCAGGGGATGGGGGTATTACCTCGTTGGCTCCTGCAAAATATCAATGAATTCTGCGCTGGCAATTTCCATCCTGTTGGCTGTTTTATCCACCTGTGTATTTAAAAAATTATATGCCACATAAGCCAGCAAACCAATGATCAAGCCTGTAGCAGAAGTTATCATCTTTGTATAAATACCACCCGCAATTTCACCTAATTCAAGTTCTCCTTTTGAAGCAATGGCTGAAAACAATTGCAGCATACCAACAATGGTTCCTAAAAAGCCAAACATAGGCGCAATGCCTGCGATCAATGAAAGCACATTCAGGTTACGTTCCATCTTGTACATTTCAAGCCTGCCAACATTCTCCATGCTTTTTTCAATGGCATCAATAGGTTTACCAATGCGTTGCAAGCCTTTATCAATAATGCGTGCTACAGGATTATCAGTATTCCGCGCGAGGCTTCTTGCAGCAGTTATGTTGCCGGTGATAATATTGTCACGAATGATGTTCATAAAATTGGCATCAACCCTTGATGCTTTGCGAATAGCAATAAGCCGTTCAAAAAAAACAAAGATGGCTGCGGCAAGCAATATGTACAAAGGATACATTATCCATCCGCCTTTATTTAGAAGCTCCCATAAGTTCATAGTTTGTGGCTGTTGTGCAACTGTATTCACCAGCTTTGCAGTATCAACCTGTAAGAAAAACAACATGCTTGATTTTTTAGATAGATGCAAAATACGTTCAACCACCAAACAACGGTTGCTGTGTTGATAAATTACTTTGCAATGTTATTTTAAGAAAGATTTTGCAGCAAAGCTGAAGCTTTGTTTGATTTGCTTTTTGTTACCAGCCAATGAACAAACAGCAGCACGGTTGCGTCGCAGCACTGCATCTGTATATTTTCATGGCGGCTAAGATTTTACATTCACAACAGTTGCATTTAATTATATCTCAAAAAATACCATGTAGCATTGCACGCAGCAATGCCACGTTAAGGTTTATAAGAGATAATTGTATCTTTGAAGTATGCAGCAAACCGCAGCAAAATATATTTCACAGCAAGAATACCTGGCTTTTGAGCGCAATGCTTTGGATAGGCACGAGTATTACAAAGGCGAAATTTTTGCAATGGGCGGCGCTTCCTTTAAACATAATCTTATCGAAAGCAATTTAAGATTAGCATTAGGTATTTTTCTAAAAGATAAAGATTGCAATGAATTTGGCAGCAATCTCCGCATACATATTCCTTCCAATACTTTATATACTTATCCTGATATTATTGTTCTTTTCGATGAGCCTGAATTTATTGATGAAGAATTTGATACGATTACAAATCCTTCTGTTATAATCGAAATTCTTTCACCTTCAACGGCAAATTATGATCGCGGCGCTAAGTTTGATTTATACAGGGGAATAAATTCTTTACAGGAATATCTTCTCATTGATTCAACAGTCATTCACGTTTTACTGTACGTAAAAAATGCTGACAATACATGGACTTTGTCTGATACGAAGGATATAAACCAGACAATCACAATCCCATCCATTAATTTCACAATCACCCTTGCTGACATCTACAACGGCGTTGATAAAGTAAACCGTTAATATTATCTTGCCCTTATGTTTGCATGCAGGCAAATCTCTCTCACTCAATTTCGCAATTACAGTTTTGATACATTCAGTTTCAAACAAAATATCATTGGCATTTGTGGCAGGAATGGAAGCGGCAAAACCAATTTGCTTGATGCAATTTATTACCTGTGCTTTACCAAAAGCAGTTTCAACAGGCCCGACAACCAAAGTGTAAAAGATGGTCTTGAAGGGTTTCGCATAGAAGGAAAATTTTTAAACGATGAAGCTGAAAGCAAACTTGTTTGCGTGCTGCGTGAAAATAACCGTAAAGAATTTTCATTGAATGATGAAATGTACCAGCGTTTTTCAGAGCACATCGGAAAATTTCCCTGTGTAATGATAGCACCTGATGATGTGTCATTAATTACAGAAGGCAGCGAAGAACGAAGAAAATTTATTGATACTTTGCTTTCACAATTGCAGCATGATTATCTTGAACAACTCATTGCTTACAATAAAATTCTGCAGCAACGCAACAGCTTTTTAAAGTTTGCCGCAGAAAGAAACAGTTATGATGAATCGTTGCTTGAAATATTAAACAGGCAGTTGTTTGAAAAAGGAAATTTTATTTACGGGCGAAGAAAAAAATTCTTACATGAATTTCTGCCGCAGGTGTTGGCACAATATATTTTCATTGCGGATAGCGATGATAAACTGGAACTTGCTTATGAAAGCCAGTTACACACACAGTCTTTTGAAGAATTATTAAATGAGAACCTGCAGCGTGATCTGTATTTACAACGAACAGGCAGCGGCATTCATAAAGATGATATTGTAATTGAACTGCAGCAATCGGGCTTTAAACATATTGCTTCGCAAGGGCAACGAAAAAGTTTATTGTTTGCATTTAAACTGGCAGCATTTGAAACGCTTAAAGAAAATAAAGGCTTCTCTCCCATTCTTTTATTGGATGATGTATTTGAAAAGCTTGATGAGAACCGCATGCAGAATTTGCTGGAATACGTTTGCGTGCAAAGCGGCGCACAGGTTTTTATTACCGATACGCATAGAGAACGATTATCAAATGCCTTTATGAGGATCGGTAAAGGTTATGATTTGATTGAATTATAAATTTGTGGTTTCACGCAAAGGAAACAAGGATCGCAAAGGCGCAATTTTTTACTTTGCAAACTTTGCGACTTAGCGTGAAATCTTTTAAGAAACTATATAATGAAAAAGACTCTTTTACTTTTTACCGCTTACTGCTTACTGCTAACAGTTCACTTGTTCGCGCAGGAGAAAAAAACATTCACACATGCAGATACACTGCGCGGCAGCATTACACCTGAGCGTGCATGGTGGGATGTATTGAGATATGATATTACTGTAAAGCCGGATTATGCAAGTAAAACGATTGAGGGAAAAGTAAAAATCATATTTAAGATCAATAAAGGAAGTTTACCTGAGTCAGACAAACAAACGGCTTTAATGCAAATTGATTTGCAGTCACCTTTACTGATAGATAAAATTCAAAGTTCGCAGAATGATAACTATGTTATAGATCATAAAACCAATGAAAATGTTTGGTATATAGATTATAGCCTTGCAAATTTTATCCAATCAAAACAAACAGTTGATTCAATTTTTATAACGTATCATGGTAAACCAATTGAAGCAACCAGGCCACCCTGGAATAACGGATGGATTTGGAAGAAAGATGCGAAAGGCCGGCCGTGGATGAGTGTTACCTGTGAAGGAGATGGAGCAAGTGTCTGGTATCCCTGCAAAGATCATTTAAGTGATGAACCTGATAACGGCGCTTCGCTGTCTATCATTGTTCCTGATACATTGGTTGGTATTGGCAATGGCAGATTAACATCCACACAAAAAAATAATGACGGCACTACAACCTATACATGGCAGGTAAAAAATCCTATCAACAATTATAACATCATTCCATACATCGGCAAATATGTAAACTGGAGCGATACATTGCATGGAGAAAAAGGAACGCTTGATCTGAATTACTGGGTGCTTGATTATGCTGTCGATTCTGCTAAAAAACAATTTGAGCAGGTAAAACCAATACTGCACAATCTTGAACATTGGTTCGGTCCATATCCTTTTTATGAAGATGGATATAAACTGGTACAATCACCATATTTGGGTATGGAACATCAAAGCGCTGTAGCTTACGGAAATGGTTTTCATAATGGCTATCGTTATGGTAAAACATGGATCGATCTTTCCGGAACAGGGCTTGGTTTGAAATGGGATTTTATTATTGAACATGAAAGCAGTCATGAATGGTTTGGCAATAATATTACTATGAAAGACCAGGCAGATATGTGGATACATGAAAGCTTTGCCAATTACAGCGAAACATTGTACACTGAATATTTGTTCGGTAAAGATTCAGGCAATGCATACAACGTAGGAACGCGTAAGCGCATTGAAAATGATGAACCCATCATTGCGCCGTATAATGTAAACGCGGAAGGCAGCGGCGATATGTATTACAAAGGCGGCAATATGCTGCAGGCAATTCGTCATATAATTGATAATGACGAAAAATGGAGAAGCATTTTACGTGGATTAAATAAAACATTCTATCATCAAACTGTAACAACAAAAGAAGTAGAAAATTATATCACCAAAATTGCCGGTATAGATCTGAGTAAAGTGTTTGACCAATATTTACGCACCACACAAATTCCGCAACTGAGCTATTATTATGCTGCTGATAAAAAACAAATCTATTATCGCTGGGATAGTTGTGTGAGAGGTTTTAATATGCCGCTTACACTAATTCACAATAAAGAAGCGTTGCATATTTACCCAACCCAACAATGGAGAAGCTCGAAGAATGTTGCTTTTTTTGATACAGCGTGGATCGAGAAGAATTATTATATAAGGGTTAAAGAAGTGGAGATTGAGAAGTGATGCTTCATAACAAGATGAAATAAAATACCTTGACCTATTATTGATAACAGTATGAAGCAGGCACAAGTACGCTGTGCACAAAACCTTGGCTGCATACTTGCGCCAGATAAGAAATATTTAATGGATTGAGAGTTCAATACAATTAATAAATCGTCAATAGTTTACCTTCCTCAATAACACAATTGAATGTCAGAAAAAGCCTTTCCATTCTATATAAAAACTTTTCAGCATTTAAAATTACTCGGAAGAGCAATGTTTATGTGGATTGGTTTGTATGCAATTATGAGCTTTGAAAAATTTCCCTTTCAAGTTTTCATATATGCTGGTTGTGTTCTTTTCATTTTGGACACTCTTCCAAATTTGATTGTCCACATTCAGTATTGGTTAAAAAATAGAAAGGCAGTTTTGTATATAAATGTCGAGGAAAAGACGATTTTATATAAATCATCAGGTTATGACATCACTGGTAATTTTCAGGATATAAAATGTTTTTCGTTTTATAGCATTTATGGCAGCGAAAGAGGATTCTATTCTTATGGAGTATATAAATATTGTAAAATCGACTTTCACAATGGTAAATCTATAATTGCGACTGTGCTAATGATTCCTAATGTTGAAATAACCCTTCAATTACTTTTAAAAATTCAACCTGAACGTCACAAAAAATTTGTTTTTTGCTTTGCCAAATAAATGAATTTAATCCCTCAAAAAATTCCGGCAAGTAATTCGCCAACCATTGGAAATTGTAATTTGATGTTCTGCTTGTATTGCATAAACTCAAAAAATATTCAATTAATACTTTAATAAAATTAAAGCTGTCAACACTCAGCAAAAATGTTTGCTTAATATTTTATTGAATCGTTGCTAAAGCTTGCGTACTAAAGCTATTGAACTTGGAAGCTGAATCCGGTTGGTCTGCTTTTAATTGACCATCAACGAAAATTTTAAGATCATATATAAGCGTGCCGGTGGTTGAGTTCTGACCCTGCACTTGTAGTTGTGCTGTAAAAGGTGAATAATGAATTGTAATAGATTTCGACCAGCCATTGGTTGAATCTACTCCACTGGTTTCCCTAAGCACACCTATCGTATCGATATAATAAATATTATTGAACACCTGGTAATTATTAGATGTGATCTGATATTTAATCGTGTGTGAAACAGGTGGTGCTGAAGATGAATCTTTCTTGCAGGAAAATAAATTGAATGCAATTATCAACAGGAACAAAATACAGGTACACCACTTTTGCATATTCTTTTTTTCAAAACTACATGTTTCTAATGGTGTACTTGTGCCATGAGTTCTAAAATTATATATTAGCATTAGAATATCTTGATCCATTAATAATAACTGTATAAACAAAGCACAAGTACGCCTATCCATAATGCCAGGCTGCATACTTGCGCCAGATAAGAGCCTGAGATATGTACAATCAAATAAGTTTATGTATATTGAATAAAAATAGCTTCATGAAAAAAATTTCTACGTTAGCAGTTTTGGTAGCATTTGGAATTGCCGCGCAATCGCAGAGCTATACTAAGACAATAACAACACCTTTCTATGTTAATGCCAACCGGTTAATAAATACAAAAGATGGCGGATGGATGACGATCGGCACTTCAACCACCTCTTTTGGCGACGTTTACGGTAATGATTTTTATATTGTAAAATTCAAAGCAAACGGCAACGTAGGCTGGAGTAAGAGCTATGGTGCAAACACGAAACTTCCTGACTATGCATTGTCTGCAACAATTACAAAAGATACAGGTTATCTTATAAGCGGATCCAGTACAGATGCAACCGGGAAAAGTTTAGGAGCAGTTTTGAGAATTGACTCTCTTGGTAATAAACTATGGTGCAAAACTTTTTCTGATACACTTCCATTTTCTATTGTATCAGCTGTTCAAATCGCAGATGGAGGATATGTTTGTGGAGGGAACCTCGTGAATGGAAATAATCTAATCCCGGTGCTGATAAAACTTTCAGCCAGCGGAAGCGTAATAAACTACAAAAAAATAAAAATTGGAGCTTCAGGAGTATTTCGTAAAATAATTGCTGCAGATAATGGAGATTTAGTAATGTTATTGGATGACGGGCAGAGTTTTAGTAATAACAAAAAACTGATTGTAATAAGAACCACTAAAAATGAAGTTATAAAGTGGTCAAAACGATTCAGTGGCGGTTACTCCGATATTGGAAGGGATATTATAGAAACAAGAGATAAAGGTTTTGCTATTACAGGTGGAAGCACTTATGTGAAGCAAGGCAGTGCTAATTATCTATCATTTACTACAAAAATAGATAGCGTTGGCAATGTTCTATGGCGTCGTTCAATTAATGAAGGGGACAGGCAAGGCAGCGTACCTATGAGTGGGTATTCAATTTTAGAGAATGCTGATAAAAGTCTTGTTAGCTGTGGAGATGTGGCTTCAAGTTATGAAAATGTTTCTTTGGTAAATTACAGCGGTTCGGGCACTTATATATCTTCCACAATTCTTCCTGTACCAACAATGTTTAGTACTTCACCTTCTTATGGCCGAGGTTTGATAAAAATAAAAAGCGGTTATGTTATTGCTGCCGAACAGAACGATAATGACATTGTAATTTTAAAAGCAAACAATGCTTTTGTTTTTTGTGAATCGCAAACAGCATTATCCCCAACTATACAGGACAGCGCTATTGTACTGGATAGTATTAATGCATCTTTTGTTAACCAAACCGGTATCACTGATATGGATAATTTGATTGTTATTGACCTGGCGACCAAATTACAAACTAAATGTCCGATAGATTCGCTTGCCGAAGCAACAAGTACTGAAAAATCTACTTTACCTGTAATCAATATTTATCCAAATCCGGTGGTTAATTATATTAACGTCGCTTTCAATACAAATAAAACGGGAAAGGCTTTGCTACAGGTATATGATGTAGCAGGAAACAATTTGCTGGAGGTACAGGCAAACACAACCGTTGGCAGAAATATAAAAATATTGAATACTTCTGCCTTACATAGGGGTATGTATAAATTAGTATTGTTAAATAATGGCATTCGAGTAACGCAAACTTTTTATAAACAATAGCTGTTATTTCATATGCTTGACTTTTCCGCAATGTTTCTTCGCCATGGCTTTGTGTGCGGTAGAACATTGCGGTTTTGATTTCATCCTGCCCATCCTTCTCTGTCTAAACTCCTGTATTGAATGGCTTCCGCTAAATGTTCAACTTTTATATCAGCACTTGCAGCAAGATCAGCAACTGTGCGACTAACTTTTAAAATTCTATCATAAGCACGCGCTGATAAATTCAATTTTTCCATAGCACGCTTTAAGAGCGTTTCACCGGCTTGATTAATTACACAAATCTCTCTCAGTTGCTTACTGCTCATCTGCGCATTACAATACATGCCTTCAGTATTTTTATAGCGTTCTGTTTGTATCTCTCTTGCTTTAATTACGCGTTCACGAATAGATGAAGAATCTTCACCTTTTGATTTCGTATTACTCAATTCACTAAATGCAACAGGTGTTACTTCAACATGCAAGTCAATTCTATCCAACAACGGCCCTGATATTCTATTGAGATATTTCTGCACGGCTCCGGGCGGACAAGTACATTCCCTTTCAGGATGATTATAAAATCCGCAAGGGCATTCCTGCGTTGCCTTTTTCCAAGTGGCATACAACAGTACGTAGACCATTAGGTGATAAGTATGTAGAATGTCCGGTGACCCTAGGAGACAAGATACGAAACCGTCGGTTGGAATTACAGTTGCTGCAAAAAGAAGTTGCGGTGATCATTGGCGTAACCGAAGATTCCATTACTAATTGGGAGAGTAATTTGTGCGAACCAGAGGTTCGATACATGCCGGCAATAATCAAATTCCTCGGATATGTTCCGTTTACTACTGACTTAACATTGTTTAGTGAAAAACTTAAATACTATCGGCTCTTAAAAGGATTAACCCACCAACAAATGGGCAAAGTACTTAATGTCGATGGCAGTACTATTGGAAGTTGGGAAATTGGCAACCATAAACCGCATAAAAACAAATTATCGCACATTACCAAAAACCTTTCAGTTTTACTCAGTAATGTAAAGCTTGAATAAATTTTTAATACCACCAGCAGCAATAAATTTAGTTGTGCATTATTTAATCCTTAGATTTATACTTTAAACACGTACTCCATGAAACGACTATTGTCTATTATTCTCTTTATCACAATTTGCAGCTTCACCGCTAACAATTCAAGTAGTCACCTCGCTACCTGCACCGGAGCCAAAAATTGTAATGCGTGCAAAAATTGCAAATATTGTAAGCACTGCGCAAAAGACGGAGGTACGTGCGGTGTTTGTAAGAAATGAGAACGAATCTTATCTGCTGATTAAATTCATTTGATTAAACATATGCAACTATTTCAGCTGCATTAACGCTCTATTGCGGATTTATTTCATTTACAAGAACCGAACAACCAGAAATCCAAGCATGAATGAAAGAATTGAAAACATATCTATCAACATACCTCTACCCATATAAAGTTTTCGATAATATTCTGCTCGTTCAAATCAATTAAGCGATCTTTCATTCAGACAATATACCCAATGCACTTGTTTTTAATGATGAAGTAAATTTAATTCGGTAATGATTGCTTGAATTAAGCGGGAATCAATTCGCTTAATCTGATGTTGATCTTGCCAGGGCATTTTAACGACCCTAAATTCGCCGCTATCATCCTGTTCAAAAAACAGCTTTTGACCATTTACTTCTATTTCCAACTGATATGTATAGGGAAGGCGGATAATCGTACAGGGCAATTCCAACCGATCTTGATTGTACGTGATTGGAAGCACAAATTCATCTGGCATGTGACAAATATAACCGCTTACAACACTTCACGCACATAACTACCCCTTGAAAAAGGTAACTATATACAACTTGTCTCATGTCAGAAAATGAAGATTGTTAAGAGAAATATTTTTAATTTTTTAAAGGGCAATATGTGTGGTGTATAAACCATAAAATAAATAACTATGAGTCTAATCATCAAGCAACCCATTTCACCGGTTTTGTATAACCCTAACTTATAAAGAATTCACTACAAACGTGCTAATCTTATTTCAGAATGTAACTTACTTGCCTTAGCTACATAACTAAGATTTTTATCTACGTCCAAAACGTAGGTTGTAATGTTATTTCAAATTAAGCTATTATCTTTGCTCTTTAAGGGTTTAGGGTTGAAAAACGAGCTTTGGTGTCTACCTCAGCTCTTTTTATTTGTTACCTAAAAAATCCTATATCGCAGAAAAGTGCTGCGATAACAAATCCTAAGGCAAGAAAAAAAACAGAATAAAGTATACTCATTTTCTTTTCTTTCAAGTATAGTTTTCGGTAACATTCAGCCTGTTCAAAATCAGATATGGTATGT
>JABDAV010000024.1 GCA_013289015.1 Bacteroidota bacterium
ATTAGCGTCAGGTTAAGAAATAGCTGTAATCGTTTTAAATATAAAACCAGCTTGAGTTTCAGAGTAATTAGCGCCTGTAATTTCAGGTTGTTACCAGTTGTCACATAAGGCGCCTCTTTCGGTTCGGTCCCGACTTGTCGGGATTGAAAAAATCCGAAGGAAATTTTTTTCAAAGAAGCGAAAGCAGCGCCGATGAGACAACGAAGCCGTGCGGCTTGAGCATAAAATAATTGTATTTAAGTGCTGTATAAAGAAAATTGACTCGCCTATGCGCCATTGCGGGATTGCATGAGCGGGGCCCCGCGGCCATGAGCGGTAAAAGTTACTTCTAAAAAAAGCGTAGTCAATGCTTAACCGCAGGTAACTCTATACTAAAAGAATAGGAACTGGCAGGTTAAAGGCACCTTAAAGGCTGCGAAGCGCCGGAAAAGGCACCGCAATAATTTTTTTCTTCTCCGTAGATTCAGCTTTCAAAAGCAATGTACGCCGATGTTGGTGTTGTCACCACCATGGGATTTGGGCCCATCAAAAGATCGGATTAGAATAAGGCTGAGGCCCCCGCGTATACTAAAAGGAATTGCAAATGAAACCGCAATGCCTTTCATCGCACAGGGCAACGCTAAGAGACATTGCGGGGAATGAGTTATCAAAACATCTTTTTTACCAATGCGCCCACATAAGGCAATTGTTCAAATTCTTTCTTTTCAATTCGTACAATAAATAAAATAAAAGCAAGAATCAGCACACATGCAAATCCCAAACCGAATGCGGTGTTATTATACAGCTTTGTAATGCCGCTATGCAAAAAGAATAACAGCAAAGCAATGATGAGATAGGCAAGCAGCTTCTTCCATGCATAGGGAACATAATACTCTTTTTGCCCCCATAAATAACTTATCAGCATCATGCTGAAATAACAAAAGAAGGTTGCCCACGCAGAAGCAACATAACTGTATTTGGGAATAAAGAAAAAGTTTATAACAATGGTAATGGCAGTGCCCACTATAGTAATGGTGGCGCCTGCAATGGTTTTGTTGGTAAGCTTATACCAGATGCTGAGATTATAATAAATGCCAAGGCACATGTTGGCCAGCAGAAGTATGGGCACCACTTTTAATCCTTCCCAATATTTGGGATCGATAAAATATTTCCATACAGGTAAGAACAGTGTAACAAATAAAAACATTACGGCTATAGTGATCACAAAAAATTTTGTTACACGCGCATATACCTTTTGCGGATTTTCTGATTCAGCCTGTTTAAAAAAGAAAGGCTCTGCACCCATTCTGAAAGCCTGGATGAATAATGTAATTAAAATAGAAAGCTTATAACAGGCGCCGTAAATACCTCTTTGTTCATCTGCAAAACCATTGGCATTAGGCAACCACCAGCCAAGCATCAGCCTGTCGAATGTTTCATTGATCATGCCGCCCATGCCTGCAATAAGAATAGGCAATGCATAAGCCATCATGGTTAACCATAAAGGAAAATTAAATTTCCATTCTTTGGGAAAAAGCCTTTTAGCCAGCATCACCAGCGTAAAAAAAGAAGCAATGGCATTGGCAATTAAAACATATACGATCGGGTTTGTTTTGGGATCATAGATCGCTACCGCCCAGCTATCCGGATCTGCCTTTGCTTTGGCCGGGCAATAACTTAAAAAGAAAACAGTAAACAATAAAGTAATAAGTATGTTGGCAATTTGAATAGCGGCAAACTGTCGTGGCCTGCCTTCGTAGCGCAGGCGTGCAAAAGGAATGGTATTTAATGCATCCAGAAATATTATGATGATCGCCAGCTTTATCAGTTCAGGATATTCGCTCACAGTGGCGATCTTTCCCAGCCAGCCCTGGTTCATCCATAACACGGCACTTAACACCACAGAGCTTATCAATACACTTATGGTGACCGTATTATTTACGGCATTATGATCTGTGTCTTTGCGCATGAAACGGAAGTAAGCCGTTTCCATTCCATAAGCAAAAATGGTATTGAACAAAGGAATGGCTGCATATACCGCATTCATTTGCCCGTAATTGGCTTTGCTGATGAGTGATGAATAAGTGAGATACGGTGTAAGAAGATAATTGATAAATCGTGCCGCAATACTGCTTAATCCATACCAGAATGTTTGTCCCGCCAGTTTTTTAATGCTGCTCAATCAAAATTTGTTTTGGCAAAAATAATTGTTTGGTTCATAGTTCATGAATAGTGATGAATATAACAGGAATTTTATAAATCATTTACAACAGGTAAACGATCTCAATTTGAATTCAAAATCTTTAATACCTCCTTTTTAATTTTATTTACATTCGTGCCGGTTTCATTCATAAACTCTAACTAACATGCACTTTATTCTCTTTCTTGTAATTATTATCCTGTTGATAATAATTCTGGTCAAACTAAACTCTACTCAAACTTCAACTGATAATTTAAACAGGGTCATTCATAACCTCGATGATAAAATAAAGGCTATGAATGAAAAAATTAACCTGTTGCAATGGGATAAAAAGATCGTACAGCAGGATGTGCCTACTGAAAAGAAAGCACCTGTAACTCAACAACCTGAAGCAGAATTAAAGCCTGTTTCAAAACCTGTTGTTATAGAAAAGCCTTTACAAACTGCGCCTGTTGAAAAATCAGTAACAGAAGTAGAGGCATCACAATTTGTAACGAAAGAGGAGGATGAAGAACCATCAGCTGCTCAGTTGCCATTACAACCGGTTAGAGAAACCTGGTTTCAGCAATGGCTGAAGAATAATCCTGATATAGAAAAATTTATTGGTGAAAGCCTTATTAATAAGATTGGTATTGCAGTGCTTATTCTTGGTATTGCCTTTTTTGTAAAATATGCTATTGATCAAAACTGGATAAACGAAACAGGTCGCGTTTGCATCGGCCTGTTTTGCGGCATCATTCTTATTTTTCTTGCGCACCGGCTGCGTAACAATTATCATTCTTTCAGCTCGGTGCTTGTTGGTGGCGGACTTACTGTTTTTTATTTCACCATCGCGTTTGCGTTTCATCAATATCAGTTAATGAGTCAGTCCGCTGCATTTATCATCATGGTGATCATAACTGCTTTTGCTGTTATATTATCCATTTTGTATGACAGGTTAGAGTTGGCCATACTGGCAACCATTGGCGGTTTTATAACGCCTTTTTTAGTAAGTAATGGTGATGGTAATTACATTATACTTTTTAGCTACTTATGTATTTTAAACGGCGGACTTATTGTGCTGGCATTGTACAAGAGATGGCATGCACTATATTTTATCGCGCTTGCTTTTACCGCGCTTATTTATGGTACATGGATAGTTACAAATCACTCAGCAAAAACATTTTCTTACGCGGGAACATTTTTATTTGGAACGGTGTTCTACGTGATGTTCATTACGATAAATATTCTTTTATGCCTGAAAAAGGGAATAAAGTTCAATTTCTCAGATGCATTATTACTTATTGCGGTTAATCTTGGTTATTATGCTGCAGGAATTTTCCTGTTGCACCAGTGGCAGCCTGAATACAAAGGTTTGTTTACTGCAATATTGGGCATGATTAATTTATTGCTGGCAACCTTCTTTTATAAAAGAAAAAATATCGACAGGAATTTTATTTACCTGCTTATTGGTGTAACCCTTACATTCATTTCACTGGCGGCTCCTGTTCAGTTGCGGGGAAATTATATAACTATTTTCTGGGCCGCAGAACTTGTTTTATTGTTCTGGCTATACCAGAAATCATTCATTCGTTTATTTAAGATCGCTTCTGTATTTATTACAATTTTTATGCTCATCAGTCTTTTGATGGACTGGATGCAGGTATATGCATATCATTCAAACCTGTTGCCTGTTATCCTTAATAAAGGATTTATCACAACCATTTTTTGCGCTGCCTCAATGAGTACAATGGTTTACCTGATGAAAAAAGAAGCCGATAGCTTTTACCTGAGAGATATCACCAACAATACAATGCGATCATTCTATACAATAACATCCACCATCCTGTTTTTTATATCTGGTGTGCTTGAAATTTGTTATCAATTCAGTGCACGTTACAGCGATACAGGTTTGCAATACACATACCTGTTGTTATACATTCCTGCTTTTATTTTGGTATTGCTATTACTATTGCCTGCATTAAAAATTAAAACCGGTTATTTTATGCAGCCTTTTGTTGTTTTAATTGCCATTGTTTATTATTTGCTGAACATAGGAAACAGTTACGCTACAGAAAAGCTTTTATTACAGACAAATATTTCAAAATGGCATTTTCTTGCACATTGGGCAGGAGTCGTTTTAATATTGTTGCTTATTCTTAAAATAATAAACCAGGTGAGACAGCAGCATGAAAAGTTAAAAGAACTATTACCTGCTTTTACATGGATCACCGCGATCATTGTTATAATATTTTTTAGTGTTGAAGTAAAGAATATTTATGTATGGCTTACTTATCAAAATCCGGCTTCTTTTGCTGATGCTGAGAATTTATATAACAAAGCGGGATTAAGTATTGTGTGGGGATTATTGTCATTTGCATTTATCTGGCTGGGTATGAGGTATAGCTTTAAAACATTGCGCATTATTGCTTTACTTCTTTTCGGTATAACCTTGCTTAAGCTTTTTGTATTTGACCTGAAGCATATACCGCCTGGCGGAAAAATAGTTGCATTTATTTTATTAGGTGTGTTGCTGCTCACCGTGTCTTTTATGTACCAGCGTTTAAAAAAATTGATTATTGATAATGCAGTTACTAAAGAATAATATCGTCACATTTATATCATTTGTTTTTTGTGTTGCAAGCAGCGCACAAAAATTTTCTGTAAAGGCAAGCCTTGATTCTGTAAACGGAACGGGTTTTTATTCTGTTGATGTTACGCCGCAACTCAGCAGTTATGTTGCAAAAGATTTTCGCGACCTGCGTATTGCTGATGCCAAAGGAAAGTTTGTTCCATATATTTTACGAACAGCACAACCTGCTTTTTCAACGAATGATTATGTAGAACTTCCCATCATAAAAAATGAACTGGCAGACAGCGGCCGCTCCGTACTGATCATACAAAATAATGATTCTAAAAAAATTTCGATGATTGCTTTGGTATTAAGAAATGCAGCCGTAACACGAATGGCTGCTATAAGCGGAAGTGATGATATGCAATCCTGGTTTACAATTGATGAAGACATTAATTTTCAAAAAGAATTTATAACAGATTCTGATAAATATGTTCAGGCAATTCAGTTTCCAACCAGTTCATATAAGTACCTGAAAATAGTAATTGGTAATGGGAAGAATAATCCTTTAAATATTATTGAGGCAGGCATGTATGTTAATGTTGAGCAGAAACCGGTTGTTTCTTATACAACTAATCCTGCGCCGGTCTTCACTCAAACCGACAGCACAGATAATGTTAGTTATCTCAACGTTCATCAACATGCGTCTTATCACTTTGACAGAATACGATTGTTGATCAAAGGCCCGCATTTTTATAAAAGAGATGTTGATGTTATAACAAGAGAAGGCAGTTCATCATTTGAATTGATTTCCGGTAAAGAAGCAGTGTTTGATTTGCAGGATTGTAACGACGGCAGCTTTCTTATAAAAATCTATAACGGCGATAATCCTGTACTTACAGTTGATTCTGTTTTTACTGAACAGGAAGATCAGCAGCTTGTTACTTATCTTGAATCAGGCAAAGCATATTATTTGCTCATGCATGATTCATCTGCGGTTAAACCTGTTTATGATCTGAAACAATTTAAAGACAGCATTCCTTATGATATTCCCGCGCTGGGCGTTGTTTCTTTTGAAAACCTGGATACAAATCAACAAAATATAGAAGGCCTTTCTGCGAAATGGATATGGCCGGTGATCATAATTATGCTTGTTGTGCTTGGATTTTTTACTGTAAGGTTAACAAAAGAAGTAAATAATAAGAAGTCCTAATAACAGATAGAATATTGTGGCATTATAAATTCTATCACGCCACAACTTTTAGCATATCATACAAATTTTTTTGTCCTTTTGCGGTAATAACAATGGCGCGCGAGTTTTTTATTCTTCTCATCCAGTCCTGCAACAACATTTTATCTAACAGCGATGCTGCCAACGAACCGGCCATATGGTAACGGCGTTCACTCCAGTCGAGACAGGGACGTAGAAAAGAACGGCGTTGCTGTTGTAACGCATCCGCATCAATATTCAATTCATGAAACCACTTCTTTCCTTTTTTAGTAAGCAGGAAATTATTATCAACTGTTGTAATCATCTTTTGTTTTAATAAAGCATCTGTAATGGCAACGCCTGTTTTACCCGCAAGATGATCATAACAGGTTCTGCATTGGCGAACAGGTGCTATACAATCATCACCTGAAGCCATCTTTTTTGAAGATGCCGGTACCAGCGTGCCTAATGCTTCAACTGCATAAGCAACTTCCTTTCTTGAATATGAATAGTAACGATGTCTTCCATGATTCTCTGCTTTCAGAAGGCCGGCATTTAGCAGTTTGGCAAGATGCATGCTGATGTTGGACGCAGAAGTGTCTGCTGCAATAGCCAGTTCTGATGCGGTAAATGATTTGCCATCCAGCAATGTCCATAAAACAGTTGCTCTTACAGGTTCGGCTATTAATGCGGCCGTTTGTTTAAAATGTTCTTTCATTGCGATCACGTTTCATTCAGTACTGAAGTGTTCTTGCTTAAAGGTATTTTATTTTGTATGTATGAAAGAAACTTTAACGCAAATAAAAAAATTGTTTGCCGGCAAATGGAGTGGCGAAGGTTTTGCCAAATTCCCAACTATTAACAATACAGCGTATCAAGAACAATCAGAATTTATACCCGATGAATATAAAGATGCGGTGTACTTCAACCAAAAGACCTGGTATAAAAATAACACGCCTCAAAAGGGTCATACGGTGTTTTGGGACACAGGCTTTATACTGCTGAAAGATGATAAGATCTTTTTGCATAGTGTGCAGGTTGGCGGCCGCATAGAAATATATGTATTGACAGAAAGCGATGAGAGCAGTTTTATTTTCAATAGCACTGGTGTATTGAACGATTCCAAAACCATTGCTTCTCAAAGAATATTTACAGTTAGTGAAAATAACTTTCAATATGAGCTAAACATGGCTATGCACGATGCATCATTTCAAAATCATTTATCAGCCAATCTTAAAAGAGCAACCTTTTGATCAAAAAACTATACAATGAAAACAGCAGTGATCACTTCAAATGCGCCAACGCCGATTGGTCCTTTCAGCCAGGCAGTAACTATTGGCAACCTTGTATTTGTTTCAGCACAATTTGCGCGCGATCCTTTAACCAATGCATTTAAAATAGAAAATATAGAAGCGGAAACTAAACAGGTGATGAAAAACCTGCATGCAATTTTAAAGGCAGCCGGTGTTGATTTTAATCATGTAGTGAAAAGCAGCATTTTTTTAAAAGACATGAACGATTATGCAACGGTAAATGCAGTGTACAGTTCTTATTTTGATGCGCCTTATCCTGCCAGGGAAACAATACAGGTGAGCGGTTTACCAATGGATGTGAATATTGAAATATCCATGATCGCGGTTAAATAGCGCTAATTAATAATCTCCTTTCCTTAATTTTTTTCTGCCTTCTTTTAATGATGATTTTTGTTTCTTGTTCTTCAATATTTTCTCTTTAATTGCTCTGGGCATTTTTGTAGTGATGCGTTTTTTCTTTGGAACTAAAGCCTTGCCCACAGCCTCATTCATCTTTTTAATCACTGATTCTTTATTGCCTGACTGTGTTCTTTCGCTTTGAGATTTTATCAGTAAAAAACCATCTGCAGTTATGCGATTGGAAAGGTTTTGCTTTATCAATTCTTTCTGCTGATCATTTATCAATAATGAATCGGCAATCAACCAACGGCCTTCAACCATCGTTTCAACTTTATTTACATTCTGTCCGCCCTTGCCGCCGCTGCGTGCGGTTTGAAAAACAATTTCACTGCTTATATCAATTTGCATAACCCTAACTTTAAACGCTTTAAAAGCAAAATTAAATCAACATGCGCGCAGTTATACAACGTGTTTCAGAAGCTTCTGTAACCGTTGATAATATTATTACAGGCAGTATTAAAGATGGTTTGCTGGTTTTATTAGGCATTGAAGATGCAGATACAACAGAAGATATTGAATGGCTTAGTGGCAAGATCATTAACCTTAGGGTTTTTAATGATGAGCACGGCGTGATGAACATGAGCCTGAAAGATATTGATGGCGATATTTTATTGGTCAGCCAATTCACATTGCATGCTTCCACTAAAAAAGGTAATCGTCCATCGTATATACGCGCAAGTAAACCTGGTGTTGCTGTTCCGCTGTATGAACAAATGATCATACAGCTTGAAAAAAATCTCGGCAAAAAAATCCAAACCGGCACATTCGGCGCAGATATGAAAGTAAGATTGTTGAATGACGGGCCTGTTACAATTATTATGGATACAAAGAATAAAGAATAGTCTGAACCGGGATTTACATCATTAAAGGATATATTGGATTGTTTTAATTTTTCTTGCTGCAAAATCAGGGGTTAACATCTAGTTAAGCTATAAACCAGATAAAGTAACAGATAGCGTGTTGAACAGATTTCACCAGCTCATACGTTAGGCGCCTTCTGCGGTTCGGTTCCGACGAATGTCGGAATTGAAAAAATCCGAAGATTATTTTTTCAAAGAAGCGCAGTCAGCGCCGTTGCATGAGCGAGGCCATGCGGCCATGAGCGATGAAAACTTTTATTACTGAAACATGGAATTTATTTTTGACGCATGATATACAGAGCAATCGGTTTAATGAGCGGATCTTCTTTAGATGGATTGGATACTGTTTTCGCAGAATTGGAAGAAAACCGCGGCGAATGGAAATACGAAATAAAAGCAGCAGCTTGTTATGCATACAATGATGAATGGAAGCAAACATTAGCCAATGCAAAAAACTTAATTGCACATGATTATTTTTTACTCCATGCTGATTATGGAAAATATCTCGCTGAACAGGTAAATACATTTATTAAAGAAAATGATCTGTATCACCAGGTGCAATTAATTGCTTCGCACGGGCATACCGTTTTTCATGAACCGCGATCGGGGTTTACAACACAACTGGGTTGTGGCGCAACACTGGCGGCACTAACACAAATCAATGTAGTAAACGATCTGCGTAGCATTGATATAGCGCTTGGCGGACAAGGCGCGCCCATCGTTCCGCTTGGTGAAAAGTTGTTGTTTCCCGGTTTTGATTTTTATCTCAACATTGGCGGTATTGCCAATCTTTCATTTCAACATCAAAAAGAATTTATTGCATTTGATGTTTGTGCTGCCAATCGTGTGTTGAATATGCTTGCACAAAAAGAAGGAAAGGAGTTTGATGAAGACGGAGCTATCGCTGAAAGAGGAGAAGTGAACATCGCTTTGTTTAACGCATTGAATGCACTTGATTATTACAAATTGCTTCCGCCAAAATCATTGTCAAATAATTTTGCGACTGATGTTGTTTACCCGTTGATAGAATCATTCAATTTTAATATTGCAGATGCATTAAGAACGTATACAGAACATATCGCACATCAAATAAGCGAGTCAGTTCAACACATCATAATTGAAAAAGCCGTTCGTCAAAATCAATTTAAATTATTAATAACAGGCGGTGGCGCTTTTAATACGCTTCTTGCAAAAAAAATAAACGAAAATTTAGCAATATCAAATGTTGAAGTTATTATTGCTGAAAATAATATTGTGCAATACAAGGAAGCTTTGATAATGGCCTTGCTCGGAGTGTTGCGCTGGCGCGAAGAAAATACAGTGCTTGCTTCTGTAACAGGCGCATCGCGCAGCAGCATTGGCGGTGCGGTTTGGATAGGGCAGGAAGCTTAGCTCAATAAAAATGAATTAATAACGTTTTTAATCCTTAATCAGTTTACTATGAAATTTTTACTTGCAACATTTTGCGTTGTCATTCTGTTTTCCTGTAAACAGAAGTTTGATAACAAAACATACGAAGAAAATAAGGTCAGTCTTGCTCAAAGAGAAAACGATAATCCGCAGCAGTTTTTAAAATTGTCTTCTGATGACAAGAAAAATATCTTCGGCGCAACTGTTATAAAAGGTAAGATCGTAAATACAGCTTCAGTACATCTTTTAAATGCTCTCCTGACGATGTATGCAAGGCGACCAATCTTTGTGATCTTTTGTTACATGGGTATGCTGACACTTTTGACTCAGATGCCAGTAATACGAAATTTTATAATATCGCCAATACTGTAATTAACTCCGTGGGCGATTTAAAAGATTGCACCGTCGATTCAGCTGGAAAAAGCACCTTCGACAAAACCATCACTTATAGCGAAACACCTGATTTTGGTAATCCCCAGGTGGTAGATATAACTAACACACATATAAATGCATTAGCCCCAAACCAGCAAGCGGAAGTAGCGGACAAGATTGGGTTTGTAGTTGATGGGTATTATTTAATATCTTCTGTTGTTGATGCAGAGAACGAGGTTAACGAACGGGACGAAAACAACAACGATAACGAACACGATTTTTCGCCAAATTTTGTCGGCCGCGATACTCGCAATATCATCCGGATCACAGGTGCTAATAAACGCCCACAAACAGGCGCAAATGGTGAGAAAGTTTACATTCAAAAAATATCTACACTAGTTACTTATAAATACTAACCATTTTGAAAACAAAACATCCAGTTCGTTTTGCCGGTATATGCATTTACAGCGTTTGTGCCGCACTCATATTACAGAGTTGTGATGGCAAATGTATAAAAAGTGCAGACCTTACAATGCCTCCATATATAAACGGCACAGTTAAGGTGGCTGATGAAACCATAAATACGTTTATTGGAAGCATTAACTATCCATTCGGTACGGGTGTCTACCTGATTAATTCGGTAAATGAATTCTACTCTGTTGTTCGCAAAAATCCATTTACCAACACACCTGTAATCTTCTATTGGAATATTAATACCCCACCGCCGTTTTTTGTTAACGCACCGCCACCGAATAATCCATTGCAGGTTGGTGAAACGGTGAATATACACCGCTGCGTATTCAACAACAATTTCGACATGGATTGCTTTTTTAAAAAAGCAGAACCCAGCAAAACAGAAATGAAAATGGTGGTTAAGGTCGAGAACGGCGTAATTGTCGATAGCCAGGTTAAGGAAGCAGAAACACCCGAACTTGCTCCCGGTGCATATGAAGTACTAACCTTCCCTGTTCAGGTAAACGCCCTTGGTAGTTTTGAGTTTTCTTTCACGGTAAATGCAGACCATTCTGCGTCTGAAAGTGATACATCCAACAACATTTTTATTACCAGGCCAACCGATGACCTGGGTGCAGGCGGCCACTGATTGCGATTAGTTTCTGCTGTTGGCTCTCCCGTCAACAGTGTATGTGTAAATAAATAATACCGGTAAAAAGTTTGAGGCAATTTAAATACATATAAATCAAACCTCAATTAAACATCACCGTATCGTCAGCAGGGATATTTTTTCGGTTGATGACATCAATTTCCAGCTCGGTTTGTCTTTGTAAACTTCGCTGAGTTGGCTTTGCTCAAGGCTTTACATTGAAACCCCCGATATGACAAAAAAAAATTGATTTGCAATTGAATACTTCATTTTGAATTTTCAGCCCGTTGCAAAGCTGTTTGCCAGGTTCTTATATACTGATCTTTGATTAATAAACTGTTTGCTTTGATTAATTGTTTAAAAATTTTAGTCAAACCATCCCAATCATTTAAATTACCTGGTTCTTTAACTGACCATCCGATTTCTTCCAACGTAAAATTAGACTTGGCCGCATTTCTTATCATAGAAGTAGTAATGATATTTTCTTCAGTATCATGACCGCCTCTTGCGATGGGTTTTATATGATCAACCGTTGGGAAAAGTTCCCAATAAGCGATATGTGTTTCTGTCATTTTCCAACTACTTTGAAAAGGAAATGTTTCAGGAGGAATGCCTTACTTATAATTCTTAAAACTGGAGGGAATAAAAGTTTCGTTCCGGTGTATCTGTCAATAAAACCATCACGCAAAAATATTTTTGTAAGAAATAAAGGGTTGGATTTTCTTTCGACTGTAACATAATTTTCAAAAGGATATTTAGTAGTTAAAATCTTTATTCCTTCATCATTATTTTTATTTAATAGAGAATCGCACACTTCTTCAATTATACCTGCTTTTTGCATCTGCATTTTTATTTTTTCAACTGCTCAATTATGCTCCTGGAACTTTCCAACGCTGCTTCATGATTTATTTTCCCGCGGATGTTATTGTTCTTTTTAAAGAATTGTCTGCAAGAAGGAGCGGGTGCTTACCTGTATAACAATTGAAAAATCGCAAGCATAAAAAATAATACACCACCTCCAAACAAATATTCAGAAATGATAAGCGCCCACTTCGATAAAGCCAGCATTTTATGTAATCCGATTCTTTCTTTTTCAGCCTCTTCCGTTTTCCCTTCATTGGCTGCCCTTAACCATGAAATATGCCAGCTCATGCAATCTGATGCATAGTATCTATGAAATAATGTTGACCCTGCACAAAGCGCAAAAAATATCATTGCTGTAATAAATAAACCGGGTTGATGCAAAAAATCTGGTAGCGCCTCCTTAGCCTCTCCTTTTATTCTTATCAATATAAGCGCACCAAAACTGCCCATTGCCAATAAAGACAGCCTCAATAATTCTGAAGAGAAGTCTATGTATCCTTTTGAGATATCAAAGTCTACTTTGTATTGGTTCTCATTAATTTCTTTAAGGTTAGCCATAATTTATTTTTTCAACTGCTCAATAATACTTCTAAAACTTGTCATTCCCGCAATTTCTCTTAGCGTTGCCCTGTGGCGATGAAAGGACATTGCGGTTTTATTTACAATTCCTTTGTCAAATCAATATCATGTAACTCCATAAAGTTTGTAACAGGATAAATTCCCTGTTCACCGGTTGCATACAACTTTGCTGAGCTATGTTTATCATCTTCACTTATTGCACACAGTGCTGCCACGCATGGAGAACGTCACTGCGAGGCACGAAGCAGTCTGAATGTTCAAATATCATACACTGAAAAAAAGTTTTGATCTAATACCGCACACCTGTACCGATTCTTTCGGTAGTCCTTTTAGCCTGCCCACATTGCCTTTGAAAGCTGAATCTGTGGAGAAGAAAAAAAATATTGCGGTCCCTTTTCCGGCGCTTCGCAGCCTTTAAGGTGCCTTTGACCTGCCAGTTCCTATTCTTTTACTATGGAGTTACCTGCGGTTAAGCATTGACTACGCTTTTTTTAGAAGTAACTTTTACCGCTCATGGCCGCGGGGCCCCGCTCATGCAATCCCGCCATTGCGCATAGGCGAGCTAACTTTCTTCATACATCACTTAAATACAATTATTATATGCTCAAGCCGCATGGCTTCGTTGTCTCAACGGCGCTGCTTTCGCTTCTTTGAAAAAAATTTCCTTCGGATTTTTTTCAATCCCGACAAGTCGGGACCGAACCGAAAGAGGCGCCTTATATGACAACTGGTAACAACCTGAAATTACAGTCGCTAATTACGCTGAAACTCAATCTGGTTATATATTTAAGCGATTACAACTATTTCTTAACCTGACGCTAATGCGTATGTACGGGACCGAACCGCAGGAGGCGCCTAACGCATGAGCTGGTGTAACCTGTGCAAAACGCTGCCATTTACTTTAACCGGTTTGAAGATGCTTGCTGCTGGCCTTAGTTGGTCTTGTGACCATAAGTGTTTGGAAGATTAAAGGGCCGACTTAATTTCATATATGAGGGCTGTTAACTCTCTTCAAAAATGCTTTAATATTTAAATTGTCTTTCTATACTTTTTGTCTCTTACATAACAAACTGCTTTTTAAAAAACAATAATTTCATTAAGGATATTTGTCACTTTCTTTTCTTGAAAAAAGAAAGATTCTGTGTTACTTTCCAAAGGTTTGTTTGAATATTTTTGCATTTCTGAAGGCCGCCATGTGTGAGCCTGTTTAGTGGGGCGAACTATCAATGTTCGCCCCCTAATATTTCCGCCTCTTCCATGCATTCTTCTTTGGGCAGTATGTAGTGTTTATTGAATGTTTCCTGCTTTTTGTAAAGCGTATACATTAACTCTAAAAGTTTACGCTGAATAGCTACCCCTGCTTTCTTTTTTATACCATGCCTGGCTACAATTCTGGCAAAGATGGCTTTGAATCCATTATTGTATCTGATAGCAGCAAGAGATGGCATATACATAGCTTTTCTAAGATACCGGTTCCCCTTCTTTGATATTCTCGCTTTTCCCCTTACTGAAGTACCTGATTGCTTTTCCCGAACATCTAACCCTGCATAACTGGTTAACTGACGCTTATTTCGGATCAATTCAAATCCGTTGGTTTCAGCCAGCACAGTAGCGGCTGTTAAAATACCTACACCCGGAATAGAACAAAGCAGTAACACATTTTGCTGCACTTCTTTGTCGGTTTTAATCAATACTTCTATTTCCTGCTGTATCTCTTTTTCCTGTTTATCCAGTAAATCTATTCTCTTCTGAATCCTATCAACACTCTTTTTGTAAGGAATAGCCTGAGCCAGTTCAGCATGAAGCTGATTCTTTAATACAGTCCTCTCTGCTATTAATTGTTCCCGCTCCCGGGTTAATTGCTGTAGCTGCTTATAAATATCTTTAGGTTTAGTCCACTGCTCCAGATGCCTTTCCAGGCCAAATAAGGCAATGGCTTCGGAAGCTGTTTTATCAGTAATGGTTTTTACAGTCAAGGTTCTGGCATAGTTACTGATTTTGTTAGGCAGGATTATACTTATTTCCTGCTTTGCCTCATGCAAATAATAAGCAAGAGATTCGTGATAAACGCCTGTTGCTTCCATTGCATACAGAACTGGTACCGTATTATCCACCAGCTGACCTACCCACTTAGTCAATGCATCAAACCCCTTACTGGTATTGACGAAAGACTTGTATGCATACAGTTCAGGTCTCCAATCATTATACATACGACCAAGACAAACTACTAATTCTTTTTGAGCTACATCGATTCCGACTACTTGTTTAATAATTGTTCTCATGTTACTTTTCTAATTTTTATTTAAAAAAAGTGAAAATCTCTCTTCGTTTTTTCTCCTGATTGGATATTCTGACTATGCTGACCTGCAGTATGTCTTACATTCTGTTCAAACTCGAAGAGATAAAAGAAAAGGGGGCTGTTCTCTTTCTTTCAACATGCTATAAAAACTGTTTTAACCAAAGTCAGCTCCCCTTTCCCCTCACTTATTTGTTGAATTATTGAACTCAAGATTACTTATAAAAACATTATCTGAATCTGAAAAACAAACATAGGAGTAACCAAAGAAAGTTCAAGCACGACATGATCGCTCCGCGCATTCGTCCGGGCCAGCGCGCCCTATAACTCGAACAGGTTTATGAATAGAAAGTTGCTGATTATTTTTAGTAAAGCAAGCCGTCAGTAAACAGTGCTTGAGTTTAAGCATCAAGGCACAACAGCTGAAGAATCAGCAGCACAAAGCTAAATCAAGGCGAACGAGCGAATGTGCTGAATATCATTCGCTCTTGAACTTTTGGTACTTTTCTTTCAAGAGAAAAGTGCAGAATAAAAATTTGTTACTTGAGAGAAAAGAAAGTGACAGGCAGCGCCGTTGCATGAGTGAAGCGCACATTATCTGTCGGGAAAATTTTATAAATTTGACCTTATGCAAGTACAAGTAGATATAGAATTTGACGAGTTGCTTAAAATAGTGAAGACTTTGCCTTCAGGAAAATTGAAGCAATTGAAAGCAGAAATTGAAAAGAAAGCTAAAAGTGACAAATCAATTGATTTAGAACAATTGCTTTTAAAGGGCCTACTGCAACTAAAAAGCAACTGGAAACGATTGCTAAAAACAGAAAAGCTATCAACCAATGGCGGACAAAATAATATTGGTTGACACTCCCATTCTTATTGACTATTACCGAAAGACAGACAAAGCAAAATCTGCATGGATCGCCTTAGTGCGTGCGGGATTATTCATGTCAACAAATGCTTACCGTTTCTTTTGAAAAGCATTCACATTACCCAATCTTATTAATCAAAATAAAAACTGCAGAAATGAACATAGTAAGCTTTACAGCAAGCAATTTTGAAGGCGAATGCAATGTGGACGAGGAGTTCGTACCGCTATTGAATCAAATGAATGCAATTGCTGTACAACATAACATGATCGTTGTGGTCACATCATCTTTTAGAAAGGATACCAATGTAAGCGGAGCAATTGTAACACCCGCACAAATGAGCAATCACCTGATTGGTCATGCTATTGATTTCAATGTGAAAAGTAAAACCACAGGGGAATTTTTCAATTCTAAAAAGATGGGTGATGGAACAGGGGCAGATGAATTATTTCTTGAAGATGTTGATCGCAATACAGACCTGAGATGGGGACAAGCATTTAATAAACCTGACAGCGTTCACTTTGATGATGCTATTAATATAAAGATGCCGTTAGTTTGGCAACAGAAATTTAATGATGTTCATGATATTGCTTAATCGCTCTGCGAAGTCTCCGGACTTCGTAGTAATATGCGTAAAGTCTCTGACTTTTACTTCATTCTAAAAACGGGCACACGCATATAACCCGGTTCGCTGTAGGGCGAGTGTGTATACACAAAATATAATTGCTGTTCTGATGAAGCAGCGAATGCAGTATCTGATCTTTTCTTTTCTTCCAATTGATCTTTTACTTCAGGATGTTGCCTGATATATACAGCAGCAACATCTTCCCATCGGTAATCACTGTAATATTCTTTGCGCTGTAAAACGGCATCAAAAAAATTCCATGCAAAAAAACTGTCATCACCTAATGGTTCCAATGTTTCAACAATATACCTGTCAGCATCCTGACCTGTGTAAATAATGTAGTCACCTTTTAAAAAATGAATAGAATCATCATGTGTGCTGAGTTTGATATTGCTATTCAAATGATGATCCTCATAAGCCCTTGAAAGGCTTTTATAATCTTCCACTCTATAATATTCAACCGCAATCGTTGTATCATGTTTAAGCTGGTGCATGATAACGTTATTCAACTTTAATCTTTCAATCACTTTATACCAACCTTGTGGAATAATATAGGCTTTGGGCTTTTGTACTGAAATGGAAGGCGCATAATAATTGTAAAACTTTACCTGCTTTTCAAATGGTTTGGAGTGATCATAATAATAACGCGGCAAACCTGTTACCTCGCTTATTTTCATGGACGTATCATAACCTTTAAAATCAATCATGTCAAACTTTGACGAATCAACTTTCCAGCTTAACGGAAAATCTTTTTGCTGTTTTATCGCATCAAGAGAAGCTTTTCTTTTTGAAATAATAGCAGAAGAAAATTTTGATGCCTGTTCAATTACGGTCTGCATAAAGGCATAAGTACTTTTCACCCTGTCCGCATAAGGTTTCAACATGTGTGTTTCAGGAATGAACGCAATCGTTTCAAACAAGGAAGTGTAGCCGCTGCTGTAACGTGGCGGATCATAAAAAGCCTGCCATCCTTCTTTCAAACTGCTTTCTTCATAGTTTACATACGGGCACATTGACCAATTTTTCTGTTGCATGCCTTTGTATAAAGCCGGTTCAAATACATCATGCAGAAAATTGCCAATTTCGCCTTCCAGTTTATTGTGTTGCGTAGTAAGCATAGTCATTGTGTGTTGATAATCGGCGCCATCGCTTACATGATTATCAATAAAAATATCGGGATCCAATTGCTGAAAGAACTTTTCGAAAGCAAATGCATTTTTGGAATCTGCTTTAATAAAATCGCGGTTCAGGTCAAGGTTCTCTGCATTACCGCGAAAGCCATAACTCTCAGGCCCGTTTTGATTTACTCTTGAGAAACTGTTACGGTTCAAACTTCCGCCAATATTATAAACAGGAATAATAGCCAATATCACATTGTTGGGCATTTTTAATTTACCCTGCGCCAGGTCGCGCAGCAATAGCATGCTGGCATCAATACCATCAGGCTCGCCGGGATGAATGCCATTATTTACCAACACAACAACTTTATGTTGCTGATGCCAGTTCTGCATATTGAAGTCTTTATCTGAAGAAAATAAAACAAGATGCAAAGGATAGCCTGCATCGGTTGTATCTCCGGTAATAATTTTAATAGTCGAATAAGATCTTGCAAGCGATTTATAATAATCTACGCATTCAAAATAAGTGGCAGTTTGCTTACCATTGGATGTTTCGAATGACGTTGTAAAGTTTTGTGAGAACGACAGATGGAAAATAAATATAAAAGGAAGAAAAATTATTCGCATAAGCTAAAGATAAGCTTTGCGTAAATTACCTGAAACGTATTAAGGCATATAAAGCTTCAGTTCTTTTATAAAATCATAGTCAGCAACGGTATCAGTATAAAGAGGAATATTATTTTCAATAGCTGTTGCGGCAATCAATGTATCTGCAATTCCTAGTGTATGTTTCGATCCGTATTTTTTAATCAACGTATGCGCTTTTGAACCAATTGAAGGAGTAAGATCAAAAAAAGAATAATGATACCGGTGTCTACTAAAATCTTTGATCTTTTCGCCATAAATTTTTACGGTAAGTTTTAGGATCAAGATCAATATCCAACCATGTTCCAAAGAAGTCAAGCGGTTTCGGTTGTTTTTTCGGGAAAGTATTTTTTGTATGTTTTGCAGGCTTTTTTATTTCGGTTATATCACCACCAATTTTTTCAAGAAGCTCCTCAACAAAAGCAACACTTTCTTCCGGCACCCTGATAAGCATTTCTTTCATAAAAATTTTTGCAGGATAAATTTAGCAGTAATAAAAATAATACAAATAAAAAAGATTCTGTTTTAGGCAGAATCTTTATAACATTCAATAACAAATATTTTTAAGCGGTAGCTGCAGTCTTTCTTGCAAGTTTACTTTTAAGGTTGCCGGCTTTATTTTTATGAATTACACCTTTCTTTGCCAGCTTGTCTATCATAGAAATAACTGATGGCAGAGACTCGCCATAAGCTTTTTCATCTTTTGAAGCCTTAAGATCGCGGATAGCGTTACGCGTGGTTTTACCATAATATTTATTACGTTCCCTGCGCTTTGTTGCCTGGCGCACATCTTTCTTTGTAGCTTTATGATTTGCCATAATAATTTTTTCGGACGGCGAAGGTAAGGAATTCACTATTGCAATTGCAAACTTTCAGCTTCAAATTTTATAATTAACCGGTGTTTTTACCAGATATACAGCTTTTTTACATTTTTTAACCTGTCTTTTAGAAAAATTGCACCGCTAAACTGCCCTTAAAATTGACGATATTTGCAAACAAATTTATAAACACGATAAATTGCCCTCATGAAGGATTTCTCATATATAACCAGTTCTCACCCGGCATATATTGAAAATTTATACCAGGATTTTGTAAAGGATCCCGACAGTGTGGACCCTGAGATGAAAAAGTTTTTTGAAGGATTTGATTTTGCTGTTTCCAGTGGCTCAGCTAATGGAGTAAACGGAAAACATAATGGTGCTGAAACAGCCGTTGCAGCATCCAAACCCGTTACAGAAACAAAGCCTTCCACTGCAGATACCGAACGCGACTGGATGAAGGAAATAAGGGTGTACCGCCTTATACTCGGTTATAGAAATAAAGGCCATTTGATTGCAGATACAAATCCTATCCGCAAGCGAAAAGACCGGGGCGCTAATCTCGACCTTGCTTTTTTTGGATTGAATGAGGCTGATCTTGACAAAACATTCTCGGCAGGTAATCTTGTTGGGCTTGGCGAAACAACCCTGCGCAATATTTTAAATCATCTTAAAGCCTGTTATGCATCGCATGTAGGCATAGAGTTTAAATACATCAGCGATCAGAAACAGATAGACTGGCTTACTAATGAAGTAGAAAGGAAATTCAATGACCCGCTTTCCATCGAAACCAAAAAAAGGATACTCGGGAAATTGAACGAAGGCGTTATGTTTGAGAAATTCCTGCATACAAAATATGTTGGCCAGAAAAGATTTTCGCTGGAAGGTGGCGAAACTACCATTCCAGCCCTTGATGCCATTATTCAAACAAGCGCAGATCATGGCGTTGAGGAAGTGGTGATCGGCATGGCGCATCGCGGAAGATTAAATATATTAGCGAACATTCTCGGCAAAACATACGAACAGATATTCAGTGAATTTGAAGGAACTGCAAAGCTCGATCAGACAATGGGAAGCGGTGATGTAAAATATCACATGGGCTTTGGCAGCGATGTACAGGCAAAAGATGGCAGAACCATTCACCTAAAATTAATGCCCAACCCTTCGCATCTTGAAGCGGTTGATCCTGTTGTTGTTGGCTTTGCAAGAGCAAAAGCTGATGTCTTGTATAACAGCGATTATGACAAAATTCTTCCCATATTAATTCACGGGGATGCTTCTGTTGCAGGCCAGGGAATTGTATATGAAGTAATACAAATGAGCGATCTGCAAGGCTATTATACCGGTGGTACTATTCACTTTGTGATCAATAACCAGATTGGCTTTACGACAGATTTTGATGATGCAAGAAGCTCAGATTATTGTACTTCGCTTGCAGGGGCCATACAGGCGCCGGTTTTTCATGTGAATGGCGATGATCCCGAATCTGTAGTAAAATGTGTTGAAATAGCAACACGTTATCGCCAGGAATTTAACCAGGATATTTTTATCGATATGGTTTGCTACCGCCGTCATGGACATAATGAAGGCGACGATCCAAAGTACACGCAGCCGCATATGTATAAACTTATCGAAGATCACCCCAATCCCCGTGAAGTGTATACAAAATTTTTGATGGAACACGGCGAGCCTGATGCGCAGGAAATGGCAAAGAGCATGGAAAAGAAATTCTGGTCAGGCCTGCAGGAAAGACTGGATGAGGTTAAGCAAAATCCTTTGCCGTATAAATACCAGCAGCCTGAAGAATGGTGGCGCAGTTTAAAAAAAGCTACTCCTGAAGACTTCAATGCATCGCCTGTAACAGCCATCAGCGAAGAGCAATTAAAAAAATTGTTTGAAGGCCTGATGAAATGGCCGGGTGATTTTCAGCCCTTAAAAAAAGTTGAAAAACTATTACAGGAAAAAGTAAAATTATTCCAGGCTGAAAATAAGATTGATTGGGCAACCGGAGAATTACTTGCTTATTCATCTCTGTTAGTTGAAGGAAAGATAGTGCGCATGAGCGGCCAGGATGTGAGACGCGGCACATTCAGTCATCGTCATGCAGTATTGCGCGATGAAAATACGGATGAGTCTTACTTCAGAACAGATCACTTCACAAAAGATCAACAGAAATTCCAGATATACAATTCGCTGTTAAGTGAATATGGCGTGCTTGGGTTTGAATACGGGTATGCGCTTGCAAACCCGAACGCATTGGTAATATGGGAAGCACAGTTTGGTGATTTCAGCAACGGCGCCCAAACCATGATTGATCAATTCATTACATGTGGTGAACAAAAATGGAATCGCATGAACGGTATCGTAATGTTGTTGCCACATGGCTATGAAGGGCAAGGTCCTGAACATAGCAGCGGCCGTATGGAAAGATACCTGCAAATGTGTGCGCAATTGAATCTTGTAGTTACCAATATCACCACAGCAGCTAATCTCTTTCATGCATTAAGAAGACAGTTAACATGGAATTTCCGTAAACCGCTCATTAATTTTTCACCCAAAGCTTACCTGCGCTATCCGGGCAGTTACAGCAATGTAAATGAGTTTACGCAAGGTGGTTTCAAAGAAGTAATTGATGATGTTACGATCACCGATGCTTCCAAAATAAAAAAGGTTTTATTCTGCACAGGTAAAATATATTTTGAGCTTGCGGAAAGAAAACAAAAAGATAAACGGGATGATGTAGCGCTCGTTCGCATGGAACAGGTATATCCTTTGCCTGTAAAACAGTTAAGCGAGCTGTACAAAAAATACAATAAAGCTATTTGGTTCTGGGTGCAGGAAGAGCCGTTGAATATGGGTGCAGCATCCTTCCTGCAGATGAACCTGAAAAATATAATCAACTATGGTGTTATCAGCAGGAATGCCAGCGCATCTACAGCAAGCGGTTATTCAAAAGTGCATGCACAGGAGCAGGCGCAAATAGTTGACACCGCATTTAGTATTTAAAATAATTTTTGGGTAACCGGCAGTTGAAAGTATAGCATCACGGTTGCGTCGCATCACTTGTACTGCATATCTTTGAGCGGCAATAATGAAATAACGATTTAGTATGATTGAAATAAAAGTTCCTACAGTAGGCGAATCTATAAGCGAAGTAACCTTATTAAAGTGGTTAAAAAAAGATGGTGAATATGTTGATCGTGATGATGTGATAGCAGAGCTTGAAAGTGAAAAAGCAACCTTTGAAGTTAATGCCGAACAAAGTGGTGTTATTAAACTCATAGCCAATGAAGGCGATACATTGAACATTGGCGCTGTACTAGCCAATATTGATGAAAAGGCAAAAATGCCTGAAACAACAGCAGCCTCTAACGGCTTAAAACGCCCACAGGTTATTGAGCAAACTGAACCTGAACCAAAACCTGCAGCAAGCAACGGGCAACCTGCAACAGTTGCAGAACCCAAACCTGCAGGTAAAGGCATTATTGAAATGAAAGTTCCCGCTGTTGGCGAATCAATCAGTGAAGTAACATTATTAAAATGGGTGAAGAATACCGGCGATATTGTTGAACGTGATGAAGTAATTGCTGAAATGGAAAGTGAAAAAGCAACCTTTGAATTAAATGCAGCAGAAGCGGGACAATTAACGCAGGCTGCTAAAGAAGGTGATGTTATTAAAATTGGTGAAGTGGTTGCAGCCATCAATACAGATGTGGCAATGAAGTTAGAAAAGATAGTAAAATCCGAAAGTCCGAAAGAAGAAGTAAAAGCGCAGCAACCTGCAACCAGCAACCTGCAACCAGCAACAGATGTTAAAGCTACGCCTGTAGCATCGGCTATCATCGCAGATAAAAAAGTAAATCCATCAGAAATAAAACCAAGCGGCAGCAATGGCAGAATATTAAAAAATGATGTGCTGGAAGCGCTCTCCCATCCTGCTAAAAAAGCATTCAACGGACAGGAATTAAATACGCGCAATGAACGACGCGAACGCATGAGCAACCTGCGCAAGACCATCAGCCGCAGGCTGGTTGAATCAAAAAATACAACAGCAATGCTCACCACTTTTAATGAAGTGGATATGGGCCGTATAATGGATATACGCAAACAACATAAAGATTCATTCAATAAAGCGCATGGTGTTAACCTGGGTTTTATGAGCTTCTTTGCGAAAGCCTGCGCTGTTGCTTTAAGCGAATGGCCTGCAGTGAATGCATACATTGATGGTGATGAACTGGTGTATCATGATTATGCAGATGTAAGTATTGCCGTAAGTACGCCGCGTGGTTTAACGGTACCTGTTATCCGCAATGTGGAAAGCCTTAGCATGGCAGACATTGAAAAGAAAGTTATTGAACTTGCAGGCAAAGCAAGAGACAGCAAATTAACTGCTGAAGATCTGCAGGGCGGAACGTTCACCATTACAAACGGCGGTGTATTTGGAAGTTTAATGAGCACTCCTATCATCAATCTTCCGCAAAGTGCGATTCTTGGTATGCATAAAATACAGGAAAGGCCTATGGCAATAAACGGACAGGTTGTAATAAGGCCGATGATGTATGTGGCTTTAAGTTATGATCATCGTATTGTTGACGGAAGGGAAAGCGTTAGCTTTTTGGTTCGCGTAAAAGAGCTGCTTGAAAATCCTGAATTGCTTTTATTCAGTAAAGATCCTATAAAAACCTTGCTTGAAATTTGATCAGGCAGTTTGCTTTGATCTTTTTTTGAGATAGATTTTTCTTCCTGTATACATAAGAATACAAACCAGGAACACAGTAATAAAAACAGCAACAACGCTCCAGTGTGTACCAGGTGAAACAGCACGAAGCTTTATTGCATCTGCGTTACCTATCAATATCATGTTAGACCAATAATATGGCAGCAGCTTTTCATTGCCGTTGTTCTTTATGAAATAGAGTTTGGCTTTTTGCAGCGCTTCATCTTTATTCATTCCTTCTGATAAATACTGATTAAACTTTTCTGAGATCGTGTAAATAGCTTGTTCATCTGCTTTCCATAATGTTGCAGCTACAGAAGGAATGCCAGCTGTTGTAAAGCCCCTCGCCAAACTATAAATCCCTTCACCGGTTGCGGCTTTACCTACATTGGTTTGGCAGGCGCTCAATAAAACAAGTTTGGTTGCGGGATTGTTCAACTGCTGTAATTCTGACAAATAGATCAATGAGTCCTGCATAAAAAGCATTGGCTCGATATCGGTAGTGTCAGCACTTGCATGAGAAAAAATACCAACCACTGCATACAAAGGAGCATACTTAAAAAAATTATTGCGGGTAGCTTTTTTATTGATGAAGAGTTTATTGTTTTTATAATAAGCCGCTGAAGCATTTAAAGCATCATCTGCATACATTAACCGGCTGGCGTTCAATTCTGAAAAAGATACCGGCGCAAACCCTGCAAAATCTCCCTGAGCAATTGGATTATTGAATTCCTTCATTAAAAACCTGGCGGAGTAAACATAATCGAAGCTATAATAATGCAATAAAAAATTTTTGCCTTTTGTATCTGTACATAAAGCTTCAAATGGAATAACAATATTGTCAAGACAAATAATTACTCTTCCTGCCGGAAAATGCAAAGGTTCGAATATTTTTTTATAGATCGAATTAGATAGCTGTGCGAAAGAACTGTAACGATTGTTTAATGCTTCCTTGTTTGCGCACAATTCCAAAAAATCCAAAAGCTGCTGTTTATTAAATTCTTTTTGAGAAAGCCGGATAAATTTTGTAGCTGAGGGTGTTATTGCTAATATATAAGTTACAGTGTCGCCAGTAAAATAGTCCACAAAGCTTTGATCATTTTTTGCAAGATATACCTGGAAATCTTTTAGGGTATATACATCATCAGCATATTTATACTGGTAATACGCCGGATATTTTTGTTCGATCGATCGTATAAATTGATCAAAGTCAGATCTTGCACTGATCAACTTATTTTGTACACCTAAATAATCCTTTGTGTTATTGCTTAATTTGGAAAGATTCCGTTCAAGCTCTACGATCCTGATTTCATAATCTTCGAGTTTGGCTGCATCAGCTTTGGACAAATAAGATGATGCACTCAGTTCATTCAATTTATCATTTAATAAAACGTTACGGCTTTTTTCCATAAAATAAAAAGCCATGCCGGCATCTTTGTTCAGATAAGAAGCCTCAATTGCATTTGCATAAAAATTCCTTGTATGATTACGCCAGTATAACTTGCTCTCAGTTCCTGATTGCATATGCCGGATCTTTGTGATCAAAGTATCCATAACAAGCGATGCATGCAAGCACCCGGTTAAATATTTTTTATTTTTTGTTGTAAGATAAAGACCTTTCAAAGTTTCAATTTTATTATTCATCAATACAATAGCAAGCTCTTTTGCTTCAATGCTGCTTAGTTGTTCAGAAGAGGGATTACTATCAATATTGTTTACAAAAAGGTTTAAATACTGCATTGCCTTAAGGCAGTAATAAGAAGAAAGCCTATAATTGGATTGAGAAAGATAGAGACTCCCTAAATTAATATTTGCCCTTGCCAGTACGACTGAATCTTTCAATTTTTCACCATAAAATATGCTATTTAAATAACATGTTTTGGCTTTGTTATAATTGTGTAACCTGTTAAGACAAAAATTGCCGTAATCGTTATAATCGGTAGCTATCTGTTGTGAATCTTTTGTGTTAGTGCGAACACTGATTGAAGCATTATATAATGAATCTGCCTCCTGAAAATTATTTCCTGTCTGTAAGATTAATGCTTTTGTTTTCAGAGCCGATGCAAGTTCAAATGTATCTTTTTGTTTTAAGGCTTTGGGTATTATTGAATCAACGCTTGTTAAAGCATCACTGATATTATTCTCATAAAAAAGCGATTGGGCTTTTTGATTTTCGAAGGAAAAAAAATAAGATGAATCTCTTTTTTGCAATGCATAATTTGCTCCCTGTATGCTTTCTTCAACAGCTTTCTGATAATCACCGGTACGGTAAAACAAATAAACCTTATCAATTCTTGAATACAAAATAATGTAAGTAGTATCAGGGAAAGTTTTAGCAAACGCAATAGTACTGTCGTAGTAGATAATGGCTTTATTAAATATATTCAGCTTATCGTAGAATTGCGCAAGAAAGAAATAACATCTTGCTGCGTAAAATTTTGATCCGCCTTGTTTATTGGTGAGATTGATTTTTAAAGCCTCATTGGTTAATCCTATAGCAAGACTAAAATTCCTGTTGACGTTTACTTCAGAAACAGCTATTTTAAGAAGTACTCTTGCGTATACCGAATCATGAGAAATAGTTTTTTTGTCTGCAAAGGTTTTGAGGTTGTAAAATTTTTGCAGTTTTTCAGCCGGCGAGTAGACATCATTATCATCAATCGCTATAAGATTATTCCAGATAGATTTTTCAATCGGTGACTGTGAACAAACATTAATGCATATACTCAACAGAGAATAAAAAACAATTAAGTGTTTAATCATTGCAAACCTCTATATCACAAGTTTACATAATTAAATCATTAGAAGTTTTGTAATAAAATAAATGTGTAATGATATAACAATTTATGCCTTTGGTTTGCCACCGCCGCCTTTGCCACCGGTTCCGTTGCCACCTGTAGAAGTTTCTGAATTTACTGCTACAACCGTATCAGTTGCAGTTGCTGTGTCTTTTGTAAAAAATGCAGTGTTTTCTTTAATTGTTGTTAGCTTGTTCATACAATGAATTTCAGTTAATGAAGGAATTTGAAAAATAATTTTATTATTTGTCGCATTTGGTAAATAAAAGTAAACATCAGTTATAATTTTTCTTTCCATAAAATAAACTATTACCTGTTATGATTTCGAGCTGCTGATCTTCTTCTCCAAAAAATTAATGAGCATACTAATACTGCAGTTGCGGCAGTTGCCAGCCATAAGTACATATAATTACCCGGCGATGAAAGCTTCCTGTTTCAGCAGGATCTGCAAAGCGACCCTGCGTTCATGCTCCCTTCATCGCAATGTTTTCTAAATAGCTTTGTGGGTTAGCCAGAATCTGCGACTTTTAAACCCCTTCTTTCCTCATGCATGACAAGGAAATATTGCGGCAAGAGAAAAACTTTAAATTTTTTCCCGGTTATTAAATTGCCAGGCATTATATTTTTACCAACTAAATTTTCAACAAAAATGAGAGCAGTAAAAGTAGAATATACCGTAAAACCGGAGTATGTAAGCACTAACAAAGTCAACATTCAAAAGGTGTGCGGGGTGAGTGGGAGAAGGTTGGAATGCAAGCACCGCTTTGTTATGCTGCATATTCCGGTTTAAACTTTCCCATTTCAATTTGACAGCTAAAAGAAATTGCATGTTAGGGTTAAGCGCATAAAATGCGCTGATAAATGAAGTAAAAACGCGTACAATACAATAAAGAGATGCTAAAAATTAAAAAGCCCGTCCACATTGCGTTTCACGAGCTTTTTAATTAATTGAGTTCAGTTAAATATGCTTCCCGGCGGAGAGTTAGGGATTCGAACCAATACACTACTCAAATAAAAATCAATTAATTACAAAAGCAATTTATTTACAGGTACATGATTTGCGCATGAGATATTTTCTTAAAACAAAGAACTTTAAAGTTGCGTAAAGGTAACCACAGTTCTTAAATTCCTATCTTGATATCATAAGAGTTTTCATCTGAGTTCTCTATTGGAAGTATTGCTTTGTGCTATAAGCAAGACAGGTCATCAACCTGAAAATTAAGCCTATAATTTTTTTTATGACAGGCTTATGCAAAGGTCATTCGAAATGCTATGTGTGTTGTGAAATTACAAACTGCTGAGGATTGAGGCCTTTACATAACAAATCAAAAAAACCTGTTCAACACAGGTTTTTTTAATGATTATTTTAAAATTTATTGCTTTATAATTTTAAGGGTTTGCTGTTCATGTGCTTCATTAATTACATTAACTACGTAACTACCTGGTATCATTCCATGCAGATCAAGCAGGATTTTGTTGGTACCTTTCCCGGCAATTATTTCTTTTGCTAACACGGCTTTACCTGCAATATCAAAGATGACTATAGAAAACTTCTCATTCTTTAGTGCGTTAAACACGAGATAAGCATTACCATTTGTTGGGTTTGGATAAATGCTCATTACGGTAACAGGCTTTTCTTGTATAGCCGTTGCATTTTGGTTTGCAGAATTGAAATTATTTACAATTGTAATTTTCCTGCTTTCTGCAATACTCCATTTACCCGATGAATCTTTGAATCTTATCTCCAAGAACTGTTTTCCCAACGTCAAATTCGGAACTGTAATATTAAATGTTTGATTAACGCTATCTGTCTTAGAAATAATGAGAGGTGTGCCTTTGCCAACACCTGAATCCTTGGTAAAAAAATATTCTCCTGCGATAATCGGGCTTGGTTTTACTATTGAATCTTTGTCAACATAAAATGACCTCTGTTCTGCAATACTCCAGTGATTAGAAGAGTCTTTAAACCTAATGAATAACTGATGGAACCCTCCTTTTAAAGCTCCGGTTGATAAGGAATATTGCTTATTGACTGAATCAGTATTTATAGCACCGAGCGAAGTAGCTTTTGTAATACCGGGATCTTTATCAAAGAAATACTCACCTGCCGTTAATTTGGCTGCCTTATAAGTTTTGGTTGAATCTATATAAAAAGTCCGCTGTTCTGCAATGCTCCATAAGCCATTTGCATCTTCAAAGCGAATAAATAATTGATGAAAGCCGCCGCTTAACCCGTTGGTGAAAAGAGTTAAATTTAACGAAGCGCTATCCGTTGCACCAACAACAATCGGGGAACCATTCCCGGTGCCCGGATCTAAGTCAATGAAGTATTCTGCAGCTGTTATTTTTGCCGGTGCTTGCGCAAAGATTGATTCTTTTAGCAGGCAAGAAGCAAACAGCAAACATCCTAATAAATATTTTTTCATACATTTTTATTTAATGGCTGTCGCCGGTATATTAATTATTAGAATTTGCTTTTACCTGCACTTGTAAAACGGCGCCTGGTGAAACTGTAGTGTTATTTATATTCATAGTTTTAACCTGTGGAATAGCTGGTTCACCAGAGAGCGGGTATTGTGCAGGTGTTGCGCCTCCATAAATGCCAAGGTCTTTACCATCTGTACCTGCATTTTTTGCTGGAGAAGTTGATTGAAGATTCAGGTTATCATTGCGGGTAATTTGCTGAGTGGTTAAATCGTAAGAAACAAATTTTGGGTTTTTATTATTGATGTTACCCGTACCTGTTATGTTGTTTTGCCCAATATTAAATGGGTTTGTATTGCTGTTATTATAGTAAATATTATTGTTGAAAACTGTATTATTTGAATAAGCACCATAAACATAATTAACAACCGAAGATGATTTGTAATAAAAAATATTATTAGAAACAAGAGCATTGTAAATATTTAGGCTGATTGTAGATGTGAAGTCATTATTAGTAATAATTAAGTTAGGGTGAATGTTATCATTATTGATACTGCTACCTGTAAAAACATTATTTTTTATTAAGCAATTTGCGCCATCAATATTAATTTGCGAGGTTATTATGTTATCTGAAATAACCCAGCCAGAACCATCCGCGCCGATATAACTAATAGTGTTTCGTTTCACAGTTATATTATTTACATAAGTAGAGGGGTCACCATTAAATGCTACGTAAAAAGAGCTAATTACGCATCCATAAATAGCACTTCCCGAAGCTGTATCATTCACAAGATTATTATTTAATACTATAGTGCTTATTGTAGTTGGAAATGCTACATCTTTTCTCGGATCATAACCCTGACCGTAAATCGTAAGCCTCTTGTTTATTGTTACTTGCCCATAATCTGTTGCAGAACCAGATACCAATAATATATCGCCGGCTTTGGCTGCATCAATAGCAGTTTGTAAATCCTTATACTGGCCGGGGCTTGTTGGGTTATTACTTACTGTAATTGTTTTTGCAAAGCTTGCTACTGTAATTAATAATATTCCCAACAGCATGAATAAATTTTTTTTCATAAAATTTTATTGATGATAGATTAAGTGCTTACTCTGTTCCCTTTTCAGCAAACGGGATGATTGGGTTATTCAATCACATCACAAAACTATTTGGAGTTGGAAGCGATGAAAAGAGTGAAACAGCGGGAAAGATGTACGGTATTTTACGGTAAATTAAACGGGTTAAAACCCGTTGATAAATGACCAATTAGCCTAGCTCTTAATTTTATACTGCATTGAGATAATTATAAAACAAAAGGAGTGATTTCTCACTCCCTAAATTATATTGAAGAGATTTTTTTTAACTAAGATACTTTCTTAGTTGACTTTCCTTCATTATGAGCAGGCATAAAAATATTTTTTTCATTCTTTGATTTTTTTTGCCTACCCTAGATTCCCTTTCGAGCGTACGCGATTGATTGAATAGTCCACTATAATCCAAAGCTATTTCGAGATGAATGTGATGAAAGCGTGAATAGCAGAAATGTATTAATTAGATGAATTATAAACCTGTTATTACAATAAATTTTCCAGAGAGCCTCATGTTATTATTAATTGTTTAAACATAATCGCATTTATAAACTAATGCTCAGTTTTACCTGAAAGCTATGTGTTGGTATTTTTATCTTTCCGAACGTATGATTAGTACCGTCATAAGCATCATATTCAGTATTAGATTGTACGGACGAATAATCCAAAGCTAATCCAATAGCTTTTCTGCGTACGCTTATACCACAGTTTGTACCTATGCCAAACGCCAGCATATTTTTAACACTTTCCGCATTAAAACCTGCATCGATATTCTCCTGTCCGTAATTTCTAAATGAGAAAGATTTTTCATTAGTTTCTCCTTCATTTTCGTCATACTCCAGGTCAGAAAAACGAATAACCGGCATCACCTGGAAACGTATATCTATTATTAATTTTTCAACCGGGTTAAAAGATATATCCGGTCCAAGCTTCGAAGAAAGTGATGCGGATATTTTAGTGCCATCAATGGAAACATTATTGTTACCTGCATAACTGTTCCATTCATTTAATTTATTGTATGTAGCAGAAAGAATAGTCCAGTCTAAACCATAATTAAACTTAGTTTTAGAATGGGATGATTTAAAATAGAAAATATGGCCACTTTCAAAAGCAATACCGGTAGAAGCACCATAATTTCCTTTTAATACATTCTCAGCAGGCGACAAATTATTATCCACGTTGCCGCCTAAAGTACTGAAGCCAAAACGAAGATAACCTTTGCGAAAAACGGAGCGTGTGTTTTGTGCATGTACCTGCGTAAGCAGGAAAAGGGCACAGATTAAAATTTTACAAGTTTTCATATTTAAGAATTTAAATTATTTAATTGATTGATTGAGGTAATACCAAATTATATGCGGATCATCATCAATTCGCAGGAGTATATTTAAGAATAGTTCCTCCATCACCAACAGCCCAGCCGGTAGTTGAATCAATAAAATAAATACTGTATAAAGTATTACTTACACCTGAAATTTCCTGTTGCCAGGTACGTCCAACATTATTGGTTTTAATAATCGTTCCATTTGTTCCAACTGCCCAGCCATGTAATACATCGGGGAATGAAGCATATAAAAGATTTTGAGAAACGCCTGAGTTTTTAGGAAGCCATGTTGCGCCATTGTTGTTTGTGATTAATACAACGCCTGCATCACCAACTATACAAGCCTCTTTACCTAATGCGGTAGGCTTTCTTAGACTAGTAAATACATTTGAACTTTGCTGCATCCATGTATTGCCGCCATCTGAAGTGCTTATTATTGTACCACCATCACCAACTGCATATCCATTTAATTCATCACGAAAATAAACACTGATCAAAGCGCTGAATACACCCGAGTTTTGCGGTGTCCAGGTTAATCCTCCATCTGTAGTTTTTAATACAGTTCCACTGCCGCCAACAACGTATCCGATTTTATCTGATAAAAAATCTACGCCAAATAAAACCTGGAATGTATTGGATTGCTGAAACGACCATGAACTTCCACCATTATTGGTGTGAAGAATTTCTCCGGAACCGCCAACAATCCATCCATCATTGGCATTAATAAAATTGGTGCAAATGAGTGGTTCAAAAGTTTGTGAGCTTTGCGGAAGCCAGGTGCTGCCGCCATCTGTAGTTTTTAATATTGTTCCATTATAACCCGTTGTCCACCCGGTTGTTTTGTTTACAAAAAAAACACTGTTCAATAAACTTGTTGTGTTAGAAACCTCTGGCACCCATATATAATTGGCATTTGACTGGTTTAAAGATGAACTGTTTTCATCTTTTGCCGTTCCATTTGTTGATGCACCATCTTTTGAACAGCTTTGTAAAAACATGCAGGTACATGCTAAAGCAAGTACGGAATAAACCTTTTTCATTTATTTTGTTTTTGGCCTACTCTAAATTCCCTTTTCAGCTTACGGGATTGATTGAATAGTTCAATCATATCACAAAACTATTTCGAAAGGAAAGCGATGAAAAGAGTGAAACAGCGGGAAGTATGTACAGTATTTTTACGGTAAATTAAACAGGGTAAAACAGTTGATAATTACCTAGTAGACTAGCTAATAATTTTATACTGGCATTGAGATAATTATAAAACAAAAGGAGTGATTTCTCACTCCCTTAAACAATTGAAAATAATAAAACAATTGTTTAAATTATTTACTTGATGGGGCTACCGGGCAAAATTTACTAACACCGATTGAAACTATGTAGCTCACAATTTTCTTTACAATCATCTCAATAATAATCCCTCCCGGAATAATACTGGAAATTGCTTTTAATACAGCATCAATGATATCTTGAGTAGTTGACCCTGCATTTAAAATACTGCAAACAAACTTTCTGATTTTACTAAGAACTGTTCTACCAATGCCTGAAAGTGAAAAAGCAGCGGTTTTACTACTTACTAGGGATGGCGATGCAAGATCATACTGCTTCATATCCAATTGATGTGCCTGCTGATAATAATCACCGAGTAATTCTTCAACCTCTTGTTCGCTTTTAGGCGCAGGCGTATCATTTAAACTGTTGAGTAAATCAATTTTAATTTTGTCTGCATCAAGTTGTTGATACTTTTCATTGTACAATAACATAGTTTAATTTTTTCTTTGCTTACTCTGTTTACCCTTTTCAGCTTACGGGTTGCTTACTTTTTTACTAGGATGTTCAGCGTTTTATCCTTTTAAATAGAAATATTATTAAACCGTTTAATTGAATTTATATGCCCACATTTTTTTCCCTCTAAACAGTTTGCTGTGCTTACGTACAAATTCATTGGTATTTGTTAATACGCCGTATTCATCATATTGGGCGTTGCTTGCCAATACCGCATGATACAGGTTACATAAAAGATAAACAGGGTTGCCGGATAAAGTTGCAGGATCAGTGATGCCATCGTCTGAAGTAAGCATCGTAACATCACTGTTATTAAATCCTAAATACTGGTAGGAAGAAAAAGGAGTTTGCATATCCTGGAAAACATTAATACCGTTATCTATTTCTACAGATGCTGCATGAATAGAAACTTTATTTTTCTGCGCATAGTTGGCAACAAAAATTCCGAAACAGAACTGCGCATAATCAAAAATAGATTGTGCGTTTGGATTTGCAGGATCGCTGATTAATGTAAATCCAGATATTGCTTTTAATGAATTAATATCTGAATCTGAAACAGATAACGTTGTTCCATCTTTAAACTTGACAGACCATGTACCGCCAGCAAGTGAAGCAGCAAATAGATTATTAATACCGAATTTTGCAATAGCTGTTTTAATAGTTGCAATTGTAGTACAATCGCTTTCACCTTCCTGATAGCAGGATGTAATTACATCAATAGGTGTCATAAAATTTAATTAATTGTGCTTACTCTAAATTCCCTTTTCAGCTTACGGGGTGATTGAATAGTTCAACCATACCACAAAAATATTTTGAGATTAAAGCCATTAAAAGAGTAAAACAGCGGAAACTGAATATGGGATTTTTACGGTTATAAATTGCGTAAAAACACCGGTTTAAAAAAATTTGTTTAGGTTAGAACTTGCAGAAGAATTTATATATAAATTCAAAGAATTAATTAACAAAAAATAAATAAATATTTATGCCTACAATTCCATTTCCGACACCGACAACAAACGTTGAAAAATTTTCTTATAACCTAAAAACAGCATTATCACATGATGGAATACCGTTTAATTTAAATGAATTCCCCTTATTTATTCGAATGGATATAAGCCAAGATAGTCTTGTTCCAGGTACATCTGAAATAAATGGTTTAGGTCAATTTATAAATAAATGCAAAAGAATAATTGCAGTTTTAGGAATAGATGATCAAAACTATTTCACTGTCAGTTTTCTTGGTATTAATGAGACGGGAGAAATTATTATTGATGGTAAAGGTCAAGAAACATGGCCGCCAGAAGATGTAACCAGTTTTTCAAAAGAACCAGGTACTCGCTATGGAAAAGGAAAAGATAGTTTGCCAGATCCCGTAAAACTTGGTATCAATGATATAGCTATTAAAATAAATGATCTTACAAAACGAATAGAAGATTTGGAAAAAAATAAGTAAAGATTTTTTTGCATTCTTTCTTTCACTAATAAACTGGTTAAACTGGTACTAAAACTAATTTTGACTAAAACTTGCAAGAAAATTTATAAGATGTAAATCAAAAATTAATCACTATTAAATTTGAAATTATGCTTAAACCTCATTTATTAAAAGAAACTCTTTATAGGGACATCAAATCGTATTCGAAAAATTTGATGATAAAATTAAAAGATTATGGCGTGCCCTTTGGCTTAGATCAATTTCCTCTTTTTATTGAAATAAATTGTGGGAATGATCCTGATAGTTTGGAGGCGTTAATTAAGGCGGCAGCGACTAAAGAAATTGTTGCTGTAATCGGTATAGATGCAAATTCAAATACTTTTAAAGTTAGCTTTCTGGCCTTAGATAAAGATGGAAATGTAGATCAGCGGCATTTAGATAACAAATTACCTGGGCAGGAAACATGGCCACCAAAAGGAACATATCCTGCGATTAAGGCTGATGATCCATTGTCAACAATAGAACCTCCTAAATAAAAATCAGAATTACTTTGGATGTATTAAAGACGGTCTATTACGGGTTATTGTTACTAAGTGCATTAACCTTATTAAGTTTTAAAAAAAAATTGCCATCTTATTGTAAGTACTTCCTGCCGTTATTTCCTCTGGCTTTTTTAACGCAGTTGTTAGAAGACATTTTAAGAAATGATGGACATAAAGGTTTTTTTCTATTTCACATTTATCAACCTGTTGAGCTATTGTTGTTATGCGGGTTTTATTATGCAGTATTTAAGAAAAAAAGTTTAAGAAGAATTACAATTGTATTAATTGTAATCTTTTTGATTTCCTGCAGCATATATTATTACCTCAACATTGACGCTTTTTTTGAACCAAATTTTACAGATTTTACTATTGAAGCAGCAATTATCTGTGTATTGGGTGTAACGTTTTTTATTGATATGCTTAAAATAAATGAAAAAGTAATTCTTAAGCAATTTACCGCTTTTTGGTTAAATGCACTTCATTTAATCTTTTACGGTGGGTGTATTTTCGTTATGGGGTTTTATTATTCGTTACATACTACTAATCCAAAACTCGCTCAAGAATTTTTAAATATTAATCACTTCCTTAACTTATTTTTATATGCTGGTTATTCAATAATCTTTGTATGCACCAAAACTCCGGCAATATAACTATAGTAATAATTGCAGGAACGCTTGTATTTCTTGTACTTTCTTTAGCTCTTATATTTTATGTTTTCATTTTTCAAAAAAGGCAAACATTTTATTTAAATCAATCTGAAAAAATGAAAGATGAATTTCAACAACAACTCCTCCAGTCCCAACTCGAAATGCAGGAGCATACTTTCAATACCATCAGCCAGGAAATCCATGATAATGTAGGGCAAATTTTAAGCCTTGCCAAAGTGCAATTGAATATTATTGATCAAAGTGAAACTTTAGATAAAACATTATTGGCCGATGCAAAAGACAGCGTAAGCAAAGCCATGACCGACCTGCGTGATATTGCCAAGAGTTTAAACTCAGAACGCATAAGGTTATCAAGCCTGCCTGAAATAACTGCAAATGAATTGCAGCGTATAAGCCGGGCGGGATTAATATTGACTTCTATAAAAACAGAAGGCAAAGAACAAAATATGCAGGAACAAAAAAAGCTCATCATATTCCGCGTTATACAGGAAGCTTTGCAGAATATTTTAAAACATTCCAAAGCAAAAAATGTGGGTGTATTTTTTTGTTATGAAGCAGACAATTTACTCATTGAAATTAAAGATAACGGCACGGGCTTTGACGCAACACTGCTTACAAAAAAGGATGGCCTTGGCCTGCAGAATATTGTAAACCGCGCTGGATTGATTGGTGGAAAAGCAGATATTAAAAGTATTATTAACGAAGGAACTATTATAACAATTACGTCTCCTTATGCCTGATACAAGATATATAGCGATTGCAGATGATCATACCATGTTCAGAAAGGGTTTAATGTCGCTCATTAATCTTTTTCCAAACTATGAAATGTTGTTTGATGCAGCTAACGGGAAAGATTTTATCGCACAACTTAATCCAAAGCATTTACCGGATATTGTTTTATTAGATATAAACATGCCGGAGATGGATGGTTATACAACCGCCGAATGGCTGCGTGTAAATTATCCCGATATAAAAATACTTGCACTCAGCACTATGGATGCGGAAACAGCAATTATAAAAATGATAAAAAGCGGGGCCAAAGGTTATGTATTAAAAGACGCAGAACCGGCTGAACTAAAACTTGCCTTTGATGAAATAATGAGCCGCGGCTACTTTTATAATGAGCTCATCACCCGAAAAGTGATGAGCTCCATTAATCTTTTAACAGATGCAAAAAACCCGACTGCGACTTTTGCCAAACTTACCGAACGGGAAATTGAATTTTTAAAATATGCTTGCACGGAAATGGGGTATAAAGAAATTGCAGATAAAATGCATGTAAGCACCCGCACGGTTGAAGGTTATCGTGATGCACTTTGTGAAAAACTTGATTTGAAAACCCGTGTAGGACTAGTATTATATGCTATAAAAAATAACCTTGCGGATATTTAATATTTGGATTATAAACTGAGTACTTAAAATAAAGAAAATCAAAAAATCGGTTATTGTAAATGATGCCCTTACTAAGCAAAGTTT
>JABDAV010000025.1 GCA_013289015.1 Bacteroidota bacterium
TTATTTAATGGAAAAGACCTAACAGGCTGGCATGCATCAGGCGAAACCAATCAATGGGTAACAAAAGATGGAATTTTATCAAGCCCACATTCAGGCTCTAATCTTTTGACAGATCAAACCTTCAACGATTTTAAACTGCATATTGAATTCCGTTATCCCGAAGGAAGCAACAGTGGTGTGTATTTGCGTGGCCGCTATGAAGTACAGATAGAAGCGAGTCACGATGATGAACCGTTTAAAAACGTTTTCAGTGCCATTTATGGTTTTATTGCGCCAAGTGAGATGGCCGCTAAAAAACCCGGTGAATGGCAATCGTATGATATTACTTTAATTGGAAGAATGGTAACTGTTGTCGCCAATGGAAAAACGGTTATCTGTAACCGTGAAATTCCGGGACCAACCGGCGGAGCCATCGACAGCAAAGAAGGTGAACCCGGCCCTATTTATATACAGGGTGATCATGGTCCTATCGAATACAGGAACATTATTATTACACCGGCAAAATAAGTTGTTATGCAACGTGCGTTCGGGTTAAGCATAAAGTAATCCTGAAAAGATTTAATTTGAATAACCCCGCAAGGATTGCGGGGTAAAAAATGGATAAACAACATTGAACCCTGCAAGGGTTCAATTGATTGATCACGATTTTATCCTCGGTTACATCGAGGGCTATTTATATTAAAGCCTTTCAGGCTTAACCGAACTCACATTATTTAAAAAAGATATTTAAGCAGGTAACTATAAGTGCAAACATCATTATAACCGGTGTTTTTAACTGGCGCAGGATTTTAATTGCCTGGCTTAGCAGGTTTCTGGATGCCTGATAATTAATTTTCATTACCTGGCTTATTTCTTCATACCCCAGGTCCAGGTAAAATCGCAGGTAAATTATTTCGCGCTGGCGGTTACTTAGCTGGGCAAGCATTTTTTCAACCTTTATCATTTTCTCGCGGTCTTCCTCATTTTGAATGATCAGCGTTTCCCTTGTTATTTCAAAAGGAAAGTCAGATGTTGATCCGGTAATTGCACCGGTTAGTTTCTGTTGCCGGAGCTTATTATATATTTTGTATTGAAGTGATTTTATAAGATAAGCTTTAAGCGATCTTACTTCGGGCCAACTCTTGCGGTTCCATAGTTCTGCAAATAATTCCTGTATTATATCTTCCAGTAATTCTTTCTGCGGAATTATTTTAAACCCGTATAAAAATAATTGCGGGTAATATTCTCTGAAAAGCGACTGGAATGCTTTTTCATCACCAGGTTGCATCACTCGCCGTTCTTCCATATTAGTTTGAAAATTTTCTGTCAATTTATTGTTATCCTGATGCTGCCGAAGATAGGATTTTTCACAATGAACCTCCGGGTAACCAACACGCCAGACATATAAGAAGACAAAAAAAAATTGAAAAATTTCATTACAAAAAGAAAAAAATCAACACTATTATCAAAATCTCTCACTTAGATGGTCCAAAATTATTCTGTTCCGGAAGATTTTCTGAACGATGATTCCTTTCTTGAATGGGTAAAAGGCTCGAACGGTACTTCAGTTGCTTATTGGAAAAAATGGATGCAGGACAACCCTGACAAAAAAGAAATGGCCTTTGCAGCCCGAACGCTTATTGAATCAGTTTTTATACAAGAAACAATTTCGGCCGCACAGATAAAAGAAGCTGAACAAAAACTTTTGGAGCGTATCCAAACTAAAAATAGGCCAGCCAGTATATTTACGCTGCATAAAAAAAGATGGTGGTCTGTAGCGGCTGCTGTGTTGGTAGCAATAGTGTCCATATCTGTATGGCAATACTTTGCTGCCCATGCATCCCTTAAAGCAGATTTCGGGCAGATGGCCCAGCGAAACCTGCCGGACGGTTCAGAGGTGATTTTAAATGCCAACAGCAGCCTGTCTTATAATAATTGGAATGAAAACTCAGACCGTGAAGTTTGGGTGAAGGGTGAAGCTTTCTTTCACGTAAAGAAAACTGCAGATCACAGGCGTTTTGTTGTACATGCCAATCATTTTGATATCATCGTTACCGGTACGCAATTCAACGTAGTGAACAGGGATGATAAAACCAATGTGATGCTTACCGAAGGTTCAATTACCATAAAAAAAGATGATGGTGAAGAAATAAAAATGAAACCCGGCGATTTTGTTGAGCTGGATAATAACCGGTTTATAAAAAAAGAAGAGAAGAAGGAAAACGTGCTTGCCTGGAAAGAGCGCAAGCTTTATTTCGATAATACTACTATGGCAGATGTTGCAAACATTATCAGGGAGCAATACGGAGTGTCGGTAAAAATTGCCGACGATGCTACCGCGGCAAAAACTATCAACGGGATTATGCCGAATACAAGCCTGGATCTTTTGCTCTCATCGCTTGAAGCAACTTCTGATTTTAAGATCGCACATAAAAACAATGAGATCATAATAGAAAAGCCTTAGAATTTTTAATTTAAAAACTGCCCCACAATGAGACAACTAGTAATTCCCCGTTTAATTTTCGGTACAATGTTGTTTGGCATTTGCAATGCAAATGTTGTGCATGCACAAAACTATGTTGCGTATGCTTCGCAAAAAACCAATGCAACCGCTTACTGGAAAAACGACGCTGACAATCAAAAACAAGAACTCCTTTCAGTATTAAAACAACTGAACAAAGAAAAAGGTGTTTATTTTCTTTTTTCCGACGAGAGCTTCGGTGCAAGGCTTGTAAGTCCTTTAACCGAAACCAATGAAAATGTTGAACAGATATTAGATCGTATTCTGAAAAACACAGGCCTCACTTACAAAAAAGTTTCTTCAGACATTTATGTGATCGTTAATGTAAAAGACAAGAACGCCAATATCCAGCTAAGCAGTACTGATACCGGTGTAATGACGATACAGATACCTGTGCAAAGCATAGGGTTTTTAAGCACGGAAATATCGTCGCCGGCAAGCCTCATTACGGGGCATGTTGTTGCTAAAGATGGTTCAGCGTTGGTTGGTGTAAGCGTTCAGATAAAAGGAACATCAAAAGGTACGGTAACAAATGCCGGCGGGGTTTTCAGCATTGATGCAAACAAAGGCGATGTATTGGTGTTTTCCTATGTGGGATTTTCAACCCAGGAAGTAACAGTTGGAGATGGCGCTTCGCTTGATGTTACACTTCTTGAATCCCAGCAACAATTGAATGAAGTGGTGGTAACGGCATTGGGTATTCAGCGCCAGAGCAAATCGCTTACATATTCCGTACAAAAAGTAAACAATGCAGATCTTACCAATGTTAAAGACGCAAATTTTATAAACAGCCTCACCGGTAAAGTTGCGGGTGTTACTATTTCAAAAAGTGCATCTGGTATCGGTGGTTCTACAAGAGTTATTTTGCGCGGTAATAAATCAACCCGCGAAAACCAGCCTTTATATGTAATAGATGGCGTTCCGATGAATAACTTTAACCCGGCACAACCGGGTGATGAATGGGGCCAGGCTGTTGGATATGTTGGCGTTGATGGCGGTGATGGTATTTCAAATATCAATCCTGATGATATAGAAAGCGTATCTGTATTAAAAGGCGCATCTGCTGCGGCTTTATACGGAAGTGCTGCAGCAAATGGCGTTATTCTTATCACTACAAAAAAAGGCCAGGCAGGCACTGTAAGAATTGATGTATCTACAGAAACCATGTTTGATAACCCGCTTTACAAAACACCTTTGCAGTTTAAATATGGCCAAACCACGCCGCCTTCTGCAGGCAATCCCGGCAGCATAGATAGCTGGGGTGGCGTTGTAAATGCACCTAACCATGTTGATGATTTCTTTCAAACAGGAGTTACATCCTTCAACTCGCTTAGTTTAAGCGGAGGTACGGACAAAGCGCAAACTTATTTTTCTTATTCACACCTGGATAATAAAGGCATTGTTCCTACTTCATCATTACAGAAGAACAATTTCAATTTTCATGAAACTGCGAAGTTCTTTAATGACAGGTTAACTGCAGATTTTAATGGTTTATACCTTCATCAAAATACAGTGAACAGGCCCGTGAGTGGTTTGTATGATAACCCGCTTACAGGATTGTATGAATTTCCGCGCGGACTGGATTTCGATAAGTATAAAACCTATGAGGTTTTCTCCCCTCAACGTAATACCTACATACAAAACTGGTGGGATAATAATTATGATAGTGGCTTTGCAGGCAGCGAAACAGAACAAAACCCTTACTGGTTGCTGAACAGGAATATGAGCACTAATTTGCTCGACAGGGTGTATACCAACATCTCTTTCAATTATAAAATAAATAGCTGGTTAAACATACAGGCAAGAGGCAATATTGATAAATCAATCAATACTATTGATGTGGAAAGCTATGCTACCACAAGCACTGTATTAACTGCGCAGAATGGCGGTTACACTTCCTTGAGTGCTATAAATACACAGTTGTATGGAGACCTGTTATTGATGGCGAATAAAAAATTAAGTGAGTCATTTAACTTTAATGCAACCGTAGGTACAAGCATTAATGATGATAAGTCAGAACAGAATGTGTTTGGTACAAAAACAGGCGGGAAGGGTTTGAATGTTCCGAATATTTTTGTTCTTTCCAATATCATCCCGAATGACCTAACCATCGCTCAAACTTTTTCTCACAGGCAGGTGCAGGCGGTTTTTGCAACGGCACAATTGGGTTGGAAAAATTCGCTGTTTGTTGATCTTACAGGCAGAAACGACTGGTCTTCTACTTTTGCATATACTCCAACAGAAAACAAAGGTTATTTCTATTATTCAGCAGGCTTAACCGGTATATTAAGCGATATGTTTAAAATGCCTGAAGCAATCAGCTTTAGTAAAGTAAGAGTGTCTTATGCAAAAGTGGGTAACGACGTTGATCCTTATGTAACCAATGCTCCTCCATTCTATGTTACATTCGATAACAACGCTATTACAACCATTAATACGCTGGCTCCTTATCCCGGTACTTATTTAAAGCCCGAAGATAACCGCTCATTTGAAGCAGGAACTGAATGGCGTTTCCTTAATAACAAACTTGGTTTTGATTTCACCTATTACGTTAATAATAATTTCAATCAATACTTACAGGTGCCTGCACCGCTGGGTTCCGGTTTAAGTTATTATTACCTGAATGGCGGTAACATTAAAAACAGTGGTGTAGAACTTTCAGTATACGCTACTCCTATTAAAAGCAAAAATGTTACCTGGACCACCACCGTTAACTATGCTTACAATGATAACCAGGTTGTCAACTTATCAAACGACCAGTTGAAAGTGCAGAGAGAATATTATCCGTTAACAGGATTGGGTAACCTTTTATATGCTTCCAACCTTGTAGTGGGCGGTTCATGGGGTGATATATATGGCCGCTTCTTTGACCATGCTCCTGATGGCTCTATCTACGTTGACAGCACAGGTAAGCCGCTTAAAGGAAACGATCCTAATTCACCGGTTGGTGATCAGCAGCAAAAGTTCCTTGGTAATCCAAACCCGAAATTCACCTTGGGATGGAACAATACGATCAACATTAAAAACTTTTCAATCAACTTCTTGTTTGACGGTAGATTTGGCGGCGAAGTAATGAGTGTTACGCAAGCTGTACTGGATGGATATGGAGATAGCAAAGAAACACAGGATGCAAGAGATGCAGGTGGCGTAAATATGGCTGCTACCATTAAAGGTGGTACACACGACGGTGAAAAATGGCAGGGATTATTGCCTGCACAAACTTTTTACCAGGGTGTGGGTGGCCGCGATGGAATTTCAGAATATTATATGTACGATGCAACGAACGTAAGGTTGAGAGAGCTCTCTATAGGATATACTGTTCCTGCAAAGATCAAAGGCATCAGGAATATCTACGTTTCTTTGATCGGAAGAAACCTATTCTTCGTTACAAAGAAAGCGCCTTTCGATCCTGAAATTTCAATGGCAACAAACAACGGCCTGCAGGGCACTGAAACATTTGGTATTCCTTCTACCAGGAGCCTTGGTTTCTCTGTTAAACTCGGATTTTAATTGTAAAGTTTAAAAAGATTAAAATGAAAACAATAGCACAAAAAATAATCAATGCCTCACTTATTGTTGCTGCCGTGTATGTTTCGGGTTGTACAAAAGATTTTAAAGAATTCAATACAAACCCAACGGGTGTAACCAACCAGCAATATGCAGTAGATTACCAGAGTCTTGGTGCACCTATGGAACAGGCGCAGCAGAATATTTATGTGGGCTCACCGGCCTGGGCTTACCAGTTACAGCAAAACTTAATTGCTGATGTTTACTCCGGTTACATGATGAGTCCTGATCCGTTTCAAAGCAACGTAAACAATACAAACTATGCATTGGTGGATGGATGGAACAGCTATCCCTGGGATTATGCATATAACAATGTAATGAGTAATATCAATTCAGTATTAAAACAAACTACTGATCCGCAATATGCTCCTTATTATCAATGGGCGAAGATTCTAAGAGTTGAAGCCATGCATCGTGTAAGTGATATTTACGGGCCCATTATTTATTCTCATTACGGACAAATAAATGATGATGGCAGCGTTGATTACGATTCGCAGAAAGATGTTTATTATGCGTTCTTCAACGACCTTGATTCCGCCATTAATGAGTTTACAACACTGGTTCAATCAAATGCACTTCCAACATTTACTAATTATGATCTTTGTTATGGCGGCGATTATGCAAAATGGTTGAAGTTTGCCAACACGCTTCGGTTAAGGTTAGCCATCCGTATTTCTTATGTTGATCCTGATAAGGCTAAAGAAGAAGGTGAAAAAGCATTGTCAAATTCAGGCGGCTTGCTTGAAACAAACGATGATAATTGTTTTGTGAACATCGGTACCAATCCTCATCCGCTGAATGTGATCAATAATGATTGGGGCGATATCCGTTTGGGTGCCCCGGTTTCTTCCATACTTAATGGTTACAATGATGGACGCATTTCAAAATATGCTTTGAAAGCTACTGATCCCAGTGTTGCCGGTCAATATATCGGCATACGCAATGGTATTAATATAGATGCTATCGGTCGTTATGAAGGCTATTCACAACTGGTTACTTTTCCAAGTTCTGTTCAGTTAATGGTTGCAGCAGAAGCATGGTTCTTAAAATCAGAAGCAGCCATCCGCGGATGGGCAGGCGCCGGTGATGCAGAAACAGATTATAATACAGGTATCGAAACTTCATTTGCACAATATGGTTTGGATGCAACTTCTTACATGAACGATGCAACAAGCACTGCACAACCTTATATTGATCCAAATGCAATTACGCCCGGACAGAATGATGTAAAAACAGGTTCTCCCTGGTTAAGCACTGTTACAATTAAGTGGAATGATGGTGATGCTTTCGAGAGAAAGTTAGAACGCATCATCACACAAAAATGGATAGCGATGTATCCAGAAGGACAGGAAGCATGGAGCGAATTCAGGAGAACAGGTTATCCTAAATTATTTCCTGTTGTTGTAAATAACAGCGGTGGTACTATATCAACAACTGAATTTATCAAGCGTATTAATTTCCCTGCGGATGAACGCAGTAATAACCCGAACGGCGTTGCTAAAGCATTACAATTGCTGGGCGGTCCTGATACAGGCGGCACACCGCTTTGGTGGGATACACATTAGTTTTTTTGCTTGCTCACAAGAGGGTAGGATTTTATCCTGCCCTTTTTTGTTTTTATGCTTAAACTTGCTTCAATGTTGAACCAACGTTTTTTATTGATCCTGCTTTTCGTCGTTGTTTTATTTTCATGCAATGATGATAAAAGCAAACTCTTTACAAAGCTTTCCAAAAGCAAAACAGGCATTGATTTCAGGAACCTGCTGATAGAAAATGATTCCAGTTTCAACATTTTAAAATATCCATATTTCTACAATGGCGGCGGCGTTGCTGTTGGCGATCTCAATAACGATGGTTTGCCCGATCTTGTTTTTACCGGCAACATGGTTAAAAACCGTTTGTACATCAACAAGGGCAATTTTAAGTTTGAAGATGTAACACAGCAATCACATATTGCAGATAAAGAAGGCTGGTGTACCGGCGTAACATTGGTTGATATAAATAATGATGGCTGGCTGGATATTTATATCTGCCGCTCAGGTTTTGATAATCCTGAACTGCGCAAAAATTTATTGTTCATCAACAATCATGATCTAACGTTTACGGAAGAAGCAGCGCAATACGGATTGGATAATGCAGGTTATTCCACACAGGCAGATTTTTTTGATTATGATAAAGATGGTGATCTGGATATGTTGCTTATCAATCAGTCAACACCTGGTTATTCAAAGAATATGAGTTCGTATCCGGAGCAATTAAATCAGCCTGCATCTCCGCTTTTTGAAAATAAATTATACAGGAATGATAACGGACATTTTACAGATGTTACAAAAGAAGCCGGCATTGCTTCAGATTTGCTAACATTTAGTTTGGGTGTAAGCACTGCAGACATAAATATGGATGGCTGGCCTGATATTTATATTTCAAATGATTTCAACGACCAGGATTATCTCTACATCAATAATCATGACGGCACTTTTTCGCCGCAGCTAAAAAATAAAATTGATCATACATCATTATACTCGATGGGTTGCGATGTTGCGGATTACAACAACGATGGTTTGCCGGATATATGTGTGTTGGATATGTTGCCCGAAAATAATCATGAAATAAAAATGCATTTTGGCGCTGATAATTATGATGCATATCAAACCTTGTTCAATAAAGGTTATTATTATCAATACATGCGCAATTCATTGCAAAAAAATAATGGTGATGGAAGTTTTAACGAGATAGGTCAGCTTGCAGGTATATCAAACACAGACTGGAGCTGGAGCCCTTTGTTCGCAGATTTTGATAATGATGGAAAGAAAGATCTTTTCATCAGCAATGGTTATGAACGCGACAATACAAATGTTGAATATGTGAAGTTTTCTTACAACGAAAATTTGCGTTTACAACAAGGCGGAAATCCAATGAACCTGGAAGACTATATTTCAAAAATGCCGCCGATAAAGATCAACCATTACATGTATCAGAATGAAGGCAACGATCATTTTGAAAATAAAATAAATGATTGGGGCCTGAGCGATACATCTGTTGCAAACGGTGCTGTGTACGCAGACCTGGATAATGATGGCGATCTTGATCTTGTAACAAATAATGCCAACAGTTATGCATCTGTTTACAGGAATAACAGCGAAACTTTATTGAAGAATAATTTTTTGCGGCTGCAATTACACGGCAGCAAACAAAATGCATTTGGCTTTGGTGCAAAAGTGTATGCATACAATAAAAACAATGTTTTGTATTACGAACAATTGCCTGTGCGCGGTTATCAGTCCAGCGTTGATATGACGATGCATATAGGTTTGGGAAATATTATGCAGCTTGATTCATTGCGCATCATTTGGCCAACAGATGAAACACAATTATTGCTGAATGTAAAAGCTGATCAAACATTGCAATTAAATATCAGCGACGCAAAAGAGAAATATAATTACTCAACCAAAACAACAATCCCATTCTTTACTTCAGACTCAACTACGCTTAACTACACACACAAAGAAAATTATGTAAATGATTTTGCGAGGCAAATATTGCTGCCGCATTTTTATTCGCATGAAGGTCCGTGCATGTGCAGCGCAGATATTAATGGCGATGGATTGGAAGATATTTTTATTGGTGGGTCGAAAGGCAATGCCGGAGCGGTTTTCATCCAACAGCCAAACCATACATTTAAAAAAATAGCAGAGCCTGCGATTGATGCTGATTCGTTAAGTGAAGATGCAGATGCAATTTTCTTTGATGCAAATGGTGATAAAAAACCGGACCTGTTTATTACAAGCGGCGGTTATGATGATTATTATGAAAATGACGCTGCATTACGGGATAGATTATATATAAATGATGGCCATGGAAAATTCATTAAGCAACAAAATGCATTGCCCATAAACTATGGAAGCAAGAGTTGTGTGCGTGCTTGTGATATTGATGGTGATGGAGATTTGGATTTGTTTATTGGTGGCAAAGTTGTTCCGGGTAAATGGCCGCAAAGTTGCGCAAGCAGTATTTATATAAATGATGGCCACGGAAAGTTTACTGATGAAACAAATAAATGGAATGCATCATTAAAAAATATTGGTGTTGTTACAGATGCAGTTTGGGCTGATGTAAATCATGATAATATAAAAGATCTTATCGTTGTTGGAGAATGGATGTCTCCAGCAATTTTTATTAATGATCATAAAACACTTACTGCTTCGCCTTTAAACAAACAATTAGATTCTTTAAAAGGTTGGTGGAACACAATTGTTGCGGATGATATTGATAAAGACGGCAACATTGATCTTGTTCTCGGCAATTATGGTTTGAATTCACAATTAAAAGCAAGTAATAAAAGACCGGTGCAATTATATGCAACAGATATTGATGATAATGGAACAATTGATCCGATCATTACAAGTTATTATGGCGATAAATCTTTTCCTTTTATTATGATGGATGATTTAAACATGCAGGTTCCATCGTTGCGGAAAAAGTTTTTGGATTACAACACGTATGCTGATGCAACTATTGATGATATTATTCCTTCGCAAAAATTATCGGCCATAAAACCATTGCAGGCAAATACTTTCAGCACTATTATTTTAAAAAACACTGGCAATGGTTTTATCGTTGAGCAGTTACCGGTCGAAGCACAATATTCACCTGTATTTTCAATTTGTTGCGTTGATGTAAACAAAGATGGTTATGATGATCTGCTATTGTTTGGTAACAATAATTATAACCGCATTCGCATTGGCAGGTTAGATGCAAATCACGGAATGTTGTTTTTAAATGATGGCAAAGGAAAGTTCAGTTATGTTCCTCAATACGAAAGTGGTTTCAATGTTCGCGGTGATGTGCGAAGCGCTTTAATGATGAACAATAAATTATTTATCGGTGTAAACAATAAACCTGTGCAGGTTTATCAATTGCATTAAGTTTTCGTAAATAACAAAGCCCTTACAATAAAACCAATAAGTTTGTAGTAATGCTAATCGCTAAAACATTTTACTATGAGCTTTAAAGAATCATTTAAAGTAAACGGAGAAAACCTTCTTAAAAAAGTGAAAGAGCTTATTGAAGAAGGCAACGTAAGAAAGATCACTATTCATGATAAGAGTGGTAAAGAACTGATGAGTTTTCCATTAACGTTTGGTGTTGTGGGCGCTGTGTTTGCGCCGGTGCTCGCTGCTATTGGTGCAGTGGCAGCATTGGTAGGTGAATGCACCATCACCGTTGAAAGAGACAAAGAACCTTCGAAGTAATTCATTCAAACTTTACTTGAATGAATACAATTATCTCAAGCATATTAATTATTAATGCCGGTTCATCCAGCATTAAAATGGCACTGTATGAAATGGGCGGAGAACCTGTTTTAAAACTATCAGGCAAAATAGAAAAGATAGGTTCTGATAATTCAACACTTATCATCAAACAAAACGATTCAAAAAATAAATTCAGTTTAAAGGCAAATGATTTTTATTCAACAACAGTTGCATTAATTGATTGGCTGAAACAGCAAACATGGTTTAAAGAAATAAAGGCAATCGGCCATCGCATTGTGCATGGCATGCATCATACACAACCTGGAATAATAACGGATGATCTTTTAAAAGAATTAAACGGCATTGCTGATTATGATCCTGATCATCTTCCATCCGAAATAAAATTTATTGAACTGTTACAAAAAGAATATCCGCAGTTAATGCAGGTTGCCTGTTTTGATACTGCGTTTCATACAACCATTCCTGCCGTTGCAAAAACATTTGCCATTCCAAAAAAATATTATGAGGAAGGCATACAGCGCTACGGCTTTCATGGTATATCGTACAGTTATTTAATGCAGCAGTTACAAAAAATTAATAAGGCTGAAGCAAATGGTCGCATCATTCTTGCACATCTGGGCAACGGAGCAAGTATTGCTGCAGTAAAAGATGGTAAATGCAGTGATACAAGCATGGGTTTTACACCTGCAGCAGGTATTGTGATGAGTTCACGCAGCGGCGATCTTGATCCAGGTGTTGCGTGGTATTTAATGCAGCAAGGGATGGATGCAAAAACGTTTAATGATATCATCAATCATCAATCAGGATTGCTGGGTATTTCAGGAATAAGTTCTGATATGCAAATTTTGTTGCAACAAAAAGAGAATGAAAATGCAGCATTGGCAATTGATGTTTTCTGTTACCAAATAAAAAAATATATCGGCGCATACATTGCTGCATTGGAAGGTATTGATGTATTGGTTTTCTCCGGTGGCATTGGTGAGAATGCTGCTGAAATCCGTAAACGTATCTGCGAAAGTTTTCAATATGCAGGCATTGAAATAGATGAAGAAAGCAACAACAATAATCAGCAATTGGTATCAACCGGCAGCAGCAAAATAAAAGTGTACGTTATTCCAACTAATGAAGAGCTGATGATAGCAACACAAACATTTGCTTTATTCAAACAACATAATTGATCATTAATAAAATATAAAAAATGAAAGCACCCGAAGTTGAAATAAACGAATTGAATGAAACGCTTTTAAAAAAGGTGAATGCTTACTGGCGTGCGGCTAACTATATTTCTGCTGCACAAATTTATTTGTGTGATAACCCTTTGATGAAAGAACCTTTAAAGATTGAACATATTAAGAAGATGTTGCTCGGCCATTGGGGCACAACACCCGGACAAAATTTTATTTACGTGCATCTTAACCGTATCATAAAAAAATATGATCTGGATATGGTGTATATATCAGGCCCTGGTCACGGTGGGCCTGCATTAGTGGGCAACACTTATCTTGAAGGAACATACAGCGAGATCTATCCCGATATAACACAAGATGCTGAAGGCTTGAAAAAGCTCTTCAAACAATTTTCTTTTCCCGGTGGCATACCAAGTCATGTATCGCCTGAATGCCCGGGCTCTATGCATGAAGGCGGTGAATTGGGTTATTCATTAAGTCATGCATTTGGTGCTGTATTCGATAATCCTGAATTAATTGTTGCTTGTGTTGTTGGTGATGGTGAAGCAGAAACAGGACCGCTGGCAACCGCATGGCATTCCAATAAATTTTTGAATCCAGTGCATGATGGTGTTGTATTGCCTATCCTTCATTTGAACGGATATAAAATTGCGAACCCAACATTGCTTGCAAGAATTGATGATGAAGAATTGGAAAATCTTTTTAAAGGTTATGGATGGAAGCCATATATACTTGAAGGTGATGAGCCGATGATAATGCATGAAAAAATGGCGAAGTTGTTAGATACGGTGATCGAAGAAATAAAAGCGATAAAAGCAAATGCTGCAGGCAATGAGAATTATGAACGTCCGCGCTGGCCGGTGATCATTTTAAAAACACCTAAAGGTTGGACGGGGCCGAAAATAGTTGATGGCTTGCAGATCGAAGGCACATTCAGATCGCACCAGGTGCCTTTATCAGATCCTGCAAGCAATCCAAAACATTTAAAGCAATTGGAAGAATGGTTAAGAAGTTATAAACCCGATGAATTGTTTCATCAGGATGGCAGCTTATTAAAAGAACTAAAAGCACTTGCACCCGAAGGGGAAAAAAGAATGGGCGCTACATCTTATGCAAATGGCGGAAAGAATGTTTATGAATTGCGCATGCCCGATTTTAAAGAGTATGGATTGAAAATTAAAAAGAGAAGTGAGACCGGCCCCGGCGATACATTAGTAATGGGAAGTTTTATTCGTGATGTTATCAAAGAGAATGCAGTGCACAAAAATTTTCGCGTGTTTGGTCCAGATGAAACATTGTCGAATAAATTAAATGCCATATTTGAAGCAACCAATCGCCAATGGGAAGCACCAGTAAAAGACACGGATGATTTTTTGCAGAAAGAAGGCCGCGTAATGGAAGTGTTGAGCGAACACCAGTGCGAAGGCTGGTTGGAAGGTTACATTTTAACAGGAAGACATGGCTTGTTCAATTGTTATGAAGCGTTCATTCATATCATTGATTCCATGTTTAATCAACATGCAAAATGGCTGAAGGTTACATCAGGATTAAGCTGGCGCAAAAAACTCCCTTCATTAAATATCTTATTGGCTTCGCATGTTTGGCGACAGGATCACAACGGTTTCACACACCAGGATCCTGGTTTTATTGATCATGTTGTAAACAAAAAAGCATCTGTAGTGCGTGTATATCTACCACCCGATGCAAATTGTTTGTTATCGGTAATGGATCATTGTTTACGCAGCAGGCATTATGTAAATGTTGTTGTTGCCGGTAAACATCCTTCACCGCAATGGTTGAATATGGATGAAGCTGTTATTCATTGCACCAAAGGAATTGGTATATGGAAATGGGCAAGCAATGATGAAGGCGCAGAACCTGATGTAGTAATGGCTTGCGCCGGCGATGTACCAACACTGGAAACACTTGCTGCCGTTTCTATCTTAAGAGAAAAATTACCCGATCTTAAAATACGTGTGGTGAATGTTGTTGACCTGATGAAACTGCAACCGGAAGAAGAACATCCGCATGGTTTAAACGACAAAGATTTTGATGCATTGTTTACAAAAAACAAGCCCGTGATATTTGCTTTCCATGCCTACCCATGGCTTATTCATCGCTTAACTTATAGAAGAAGGAATCATGGCAATATTCATGTGCGTGGTTATAAAGAAGAAGGCACAATTACTACACCATTTGATATGACCGTATTGAATGATATGGATCGTTTTCATTTGGTGGAAGATGTTGTAGACAGGCTATTGCAACTGGGTGATAAAGGTGCGTATCTAAAACAGGAAATGCAGGATAAACTTATTGAGCATAAAAATTATATCGGGGAAAATGGTGTTGATATGCCCGAAGTAAAAGAATGGAAATGGAAAGAATAAGCATTTGATTACCGGGTTTTTACAATTTTCATGGCGGGAATGTTTTAATTATTTCTAACTTTAAACAACCTTCTTACAAATAAATAAGTTCTTTCTAAAAATACTTCTTTATTTTAAACATCAGCACCATGAAAAAATTATACACCGCCGGACTTTTTCTTGCTTCTTTCTTTTTACTTACAAGCTGTTCCAAAGACGTAAAAGTTCCTCAAAAAGTTACTGCTACAAAAACTTCTGTAACTACAAACTCAGCTACACAAACAACAACTACTACAACACAGAATCAAACGCAAACCGGTTGCGGCCATACTTGTGGTGGAAGCAGCTCATGCGGAGGCAGTTCAGGAAGCAGTAGTTCAAATAACAATGGCTATTGATTGTTGAATGTAAACTCTGAATAAGAAATCATTTTTCATTATGCTTCTAATCGTTCCATAGGAACGATTCGTTGGTAGCTATATGAATAAACAAGCATCAGGCGTTCCGAAGGGAACGTTTGTTTTTTTGCGGCAATAATCTCCTAACAAAGAAATATTCCAATAACAGGAGAATTTAATCAACTTCTTTTACCTAATTAATTGTTGATATCAAATGGTATCAGCATTCCAATGTTTATTAACAAGCATTACCACTTACCTTGTATTAAACAAATAATTATTTTTCAAACATGTTATTACAACAAACAGTATTTTCATGCTGCATATGTTTTTTGCATTTTGACTTCTAACTTTTGAGTTTGTCATTATGATCGTAGTAATCGGAAGTTCCAACACAGACATGGTTATTAAATGTGCGCATTTGCCTGCACCCGGTGAAACTATTTTGGGTGGCAGTTTTTTTATGAATGCAGGTGGCAAAGGCGCTAACCAGGCCGTTGCTGCTGCACGGTTGAACGGCGATGTAACATTCATTGCAAAAGTTGGCAATGATGTTTTCGGCAACCAGGCAATTGAGTTATTCAAAAAAGAAAACATCAATACTGAATGTATTTTTATTGATGATGCAAACGCATCAGGAATTGCATTGATAACAGTTGATGATAAAGGAGAAAATTGTATTGCTGTTGCACAAGGCTCGAACGGAAATTTATCGGTTGATGATATTAAAAAAGCTGGGCGTGTTTTACATGATGCAGATATTATTTTGGTGCAGCTTGAAATTCCCATCGCAACAATTGAATACATCGCAGGCTTTGCAAAGCAGCATAATAAAAAACTGATATTAAATCCTGCCCCTGCCTGTGTTTTGTCAGATGAATTGCTGAGCAAAATATCTATCATTACACCCAATGAAAAAGAAGCATCAATGCTTGCAGGCGTTGAAATAAATGATATTGGTTCTGCACAAAAGGCTGCAAAAATTTTATCAGGCAAAGGAATAGAAACAGTAATTATAACATTGGGTGAAGAAGGTGCTTTGTCGTATCAGCAAAATATATTCAGCATCATTCCAACAAATAAAGTAACAGCTATTGATACAACTGCGGCAGGCGATGTGTTTAATGGCGCATTGGCAGTAGCAGTATCAGAACAAAAAAATATAGAAGATGCAATAGCGTTTGCAAACAACGCTGCATCAATATCAGTAACAAGATTAGGTGCACAGGCATCTGCACCATATAGGTCTGAACCAGGATTGATTGGATTATAAGATTAACAGGATTTAAAAAATAATATTACATGCGAAAATTTATTCTGTTTATAGCTGCTGCAATTTTAATGTACAATGCATTTGCACAATCGAATACAATAAAAATTTCGAAAGCAGTTTTGCAAGACAAAATAAAAGGTGGTTGGGCAGGACAGACCATTGGTGTTACGTTTGGCGGTCCTTATGAGTTTCATTTTGATGGAACATTTATCGGCGATTATCAAAAGCTGATGTGGCATGATGATTTAATAAAAGATAATATGCTCAACAACGCAGGTTTGTATGATGATCTTTATATGGATCTGACATTTGTTGATGTATTTGAAAAGTATGGACTGGATGCACCGGTTGATTCATTCGCCAACGCATTTGCACATGCAGGTTATATGTTGTGGCATGCAAACCAGGCAGGCCGTTATAATATCTTGCATGGTATTAAAGCGCCTTTGAGTGGTTACTGGAAAAATAACCCGCACGCAGATTGTATAGACTATCAAATTGAGAGTGATTTTTCAGGATTGATGAGTCCTGCGATGCCCAACACCGCTGCAGCTATTGGCGATAAGATCGGTCATATTATGAACTATGGAGATGGTTGGTATGGCGGTGTTTTTGTTGGCGCGATGTACACGCAGACCTTCGTTTCATCAGACATAAATTTTATTATCAATGAAGCCTTGAAAATGATTCCGCCACAAAGCGAATTTTATCAATGCATTCATGATGTTGTTGAATGGCATACACAATTTCCGAATGATTGGAAGCAAACATGGTTTGCGATTCAAAAAAAATGGGCAAATGATGTTGGTTGTCCTGAAGGTGTTTTTGAACCATTTGATATTGATGCAAAAGTGAATGCGGCTTATGTTGTAACAGGATTGTTGTATGGCGGTAAAGATTACACAAAGTCGCTGGAGATTACCGCGCGTTGCGGGCAGGATGCAGATTGCAATCCTTCAACTGTTGGCGGAATATTAGGTGCATTATTAGGGTATGATAAAATTCCTGCTTACTGGAAACAAGGTTTAAAAGAATCAGAAGATATAGATTTTAAATACACGACAATGAGCCTGAACGATGTGTATGCAATCAGTTTTAAGCATGCATTGCAAAACATACAACGCAATGGCGGAAGCATTAATGATAACGATGTGATCATCAAAACACAAAAACCAACTGTTGTAAAATTTGAAAAGAGTTTTGAAGGATTATACCCTGTTGCAAAAATTCCTGTGCAATGGAATGATAAAAAAGATGTCATCAGTTTTAATTATAAAGGCACCGGCTTTGTGTTGCGCGGTGAATCTGCTGGATGGGAAAGCAATACAGATTTTGTTTTTCATACGGAATTATATGTTGATGGAAAGCTGATTGAAAAACCTGAACTGCCTGCAAACTATACAACGCGCCGTTATGAGCTTTGCTGGAATTATGATCTGCCTCAAGGCGATCATAACGTACAATTGAAAATTTTAAATACTTCAGATAAATATTCTATTGATAATGTTGAAGCAATTTATTATACAGACAAACCAATTGATGGTATGAAAGAAAATGAGGCCGATGCAAAAGCTATAAAATAATTAACTTGTTTAAACCTGCCAATAAATTTAAAACTGATTGCTATGTTCATTGTTCACGATTATAGTTTAGCCGTTGTTTTTTGTTTCATCACAATGCTCTGTTGGGGTTCATGGGCTAACACACAAAAGCTTGCAGAAAAAAACTGGCGCTTTGAATTATTTTATTGGGATTATGTAATTGGAATTTTAATTTTTTCAATTATCGGTGCACTGACTTTAGGTAGCACAGGCACACAAGGCAGAAGTTTTATAGATGATCTAAAACAGGCAGATAGTAATAATATAATTAGCGCATTTATTGGCGGTATAATTTTTAATGCAGCCAACATTTTGTTTTCTGCAGCTATTGCTATTGCGGGCATGGCCGTGGCTTTTCCTATCGCAATTGGCCTGGCTTTAGTGTTGGGTGTGATTGTAAATTTTATGGCTTCACAAAAAGGTGATCCAATGTTATTATTTGCAGGTGTTGCATTAATTGCTGTTGCAATAATTATTAATGCAATTGCTTATAAACGCAGCAGCAAAGCAGAAAGCAGGCCATCATCAAAAGGTATTATAATTTCTTTGACAGCAGGCGTGTTGATGTCTTTCTTTTATCGCTTTATCGCAGCTTCAATGGATCTTGGGAATTTTGAAAATCCTGCTGTTGGAAAGATGACACCATACACGGCTGTATTTATTTTTTCTCTTGGAATATTCATCAGTAATTTTTTATTCAACACTATTTTAATGAAGAGGCCTTTTGATAGTGTTCCTGTTTCTTACAGCGATTATTTTAAAAGAAAATTCAAAACACATTTGACCGGAATCTTAGGCGGATTGATCTGGGGTATTGGTAATTCTTTAAATCTTATTGCCGCAGGCAAAGCTGGTGCGGCTATATCTTATGGCTTAGGACAAGGCGCTACATTAATAGCAGCGTTGTGGGGTGTTTTTATCTGGAAAGAATTTAAGCGAGCTCCTAAATCAACCAATACATTACTGGGTGCTATGTTTTTATTTTTTGTTGTGGGCATAGCATTGATCATTTATGCAGGGCTTTAAACGAAAGCAGTTAAAAACGATGTACTTTATTTAATAGTAAGCATTCCTGCGGGAGTATATTATTTTACAACAATGCTCAGGTTGTAGCGTTTAATTTTTTATGGCTGATGAGAATAATTCAGAAAAGAGCATACCTTTTTATGTTACAATAATATGTAATGGTTGATGGGTGAATAGTTTAACGAACGATATAAGTGCTCACTCTTTCACTTCCTGTGGCTGATCAGGTATATTAATAAAATCTCCTTCCCTGTGTAACGACATTACCGGAACATGATTTAAATATACCAAACCTTTTGTATGGCGTTCCTGGAATATGCTGTACCATATACCATGCCTGGCAGGAATTACAATCAGCAAATCAATATTTTCTGCTGCGGTAAATTTATCAATGGCAGTAATTACATTATCAATGGCAGGCTCATAATAAACAGGTGTTATATCAGCAAGGCTATATTGAAGGTTACGTTTATTATTTTCTGCTTCTTCACTAATAACTTCAGAAGGATGCACAATATGTATCACATACAATTTTGAGTTGGTAAATCTTACAAGTTTTTTTATTAATGATGTAGTTGTGTACAAATCTCTGCGGTAATAGTTGCATGCAAAAGCAATTTTTTTAACAGCATGATATTCCACGCGCGATGGTATGATTAATACCGGTGTTTTCAAATCAACAAATGCATCAATAATATTTGCATCCCAGGAAAGTAAGTCATTATATTTTCCGCCTGCACCCATAACAATTAAGGCAACTTCTTCATCACTTGCAATATCCTTTAGTTCTTTTATAAAATTGCCGCTCAACATTTCTTTCTCTATGTTCACTTCAGGATAATTTTCTTTTACCCAATTGTATTCGCCTTCAAGTAATCGTTCATCATCTGTAATTATTTCATTCATCGCCGCAATAGAAATTCCATCGCTGGCAAGCGGGGCAGGAAAACTAAAAATATTCAACAGTAAAATTCTTACTCCTGTATAACCAAGAAACGAACAGGTATAATCAAGCGCATTTCTTGACGATGATGAAAAATTTGTAACTACAATTATTGTTGCCATACTATTACTGCTTAATATTTAATTACGCTTAATGGCCTGCGTCAGCCAAACTCATTTTGGATTTTGATGTTTTTGCAAACACCAATACCACAGGCACACAAACAAGAAACAACACACCTACGTACAGAAAAATATCCATGTAAGAAAGTATGGTTGCCTGCAGGCTTACAGATCCATCCATCATTTGATAAGCTGATTTTAATGCCACATCGGGAGGCATGCCTTTTGCCTGCATACCTGCTGCTATTCCCTGCACGTGATTCTGCACCGCAGGATCATAAATGTTGAGATGTGTAACAAGATCGCCTCTGTGCGATATAATATCTCTCGTTAAATAAGTGGAAATAAGCGCCACACCAAACGACCCACCGAGTTGCCGCATCATTCCTGAAAACGCTGCACCCTGGCCAATTTCAATGCCTTTTAATGTAGAAAGCGCCATCGTGGAAATAGGTACCGATAACAATCCAAGCCCAACGCCTCTTACCATCAGTGGCCAGAAAAAATCATCTGCACTTGTTTGTGGTGTCATAATTTTATATGTCATCAAACTATATAAAAAGAAAATAACCATGCCTGTTGCAATCAGATATTTTTGTGATACACCGCGTTGTATTAGTTGACCAATTATCGGCATCATAAAAGCCACCATCAGTGTACTCGGTATCATCAGCATGCCCGATTGAAAAGCATCCCATCCTAAAGTACCTTGTGTGTATAATGGAACGATGAACGTAGAACCAAACAACACAAAACCTTGTATAAAAGAGAGTATCACACCCATTCGCAGGTTGCCGTTACGTAATACTTTTAATTCAACGATAGGATATTTATATACCATTTCGCGCCAGATAAAACAATACAGAGCAAGTATAGTAGTAACGGTTAAAGTAATGATCAGCTTACTGCTGAACCAATCATCTTCCTGGCCTTTTTCCAAAATATATTGAAGTGAACCCACAGCAACCATCAGTAAAAAAATGCCTAACCAGTCTACTTCGCTTACTGATCTTTTCTCAGCATACTTAGGGCTTCTTATAAACTGCAGTGTAAGCAGTGTTGCAATGATGCCAACAGGAATGTTGATGTAAAAAATATAAGGCCATGAAAAATGATCAACAATATAACCACCCAATGGCGGCCCAAGTGTAGGGCCAACAATTACGCCAATAACATAAATAGCCTGGCCCATCGCTCTTTTTTCAGGGGGATATGTTTCAACGATGATAGTTTGTGATGTTACCAGCAAAGCGCCACCGCCAAGGCCTTGTATAAAACGGAATATAATAAGTTCTGTGATGCTTGTTGAATTACCACACAGGAAAGATGCTATTGTAAAAATGACTACGGATGCTGCGAAATAATTTCTTCTGCCAAACTGTTGCGATAACCAGCTTGTCATAGGCACGATAATTACATTGGCAATAGCATACGCAGTAATTACCCAGCTTACTTCACTCAATGTTGCACCAAGACTTCCGCGCATAGTAGGCAACGCAACGTTCACAATAGTAGTATCAATAATTTCCAGTAAGGCGCAAAACACTGCTGTAATCGTAATGATCACTCTTCGTGAGCCATATTCAACTAATGAATTTTGTTGAGCCATTATTTTCTATGCTTTTATTTTTATTCAGAAGTTTTATAAAGCTGTTGTTATCTATTAACTAAAGCCTATCAGCTAATTTATATGTACATCAACATAAGCGTTCATACCTGCTTTCAGTTGTTTTACCAATGCATCTTCTTTATTGGTGAATTCAATGCGGACAGGTAAGCGTTGAACTGTTTTTACAAAATTACCGCTTGCATTATCAGCAGGCAACAATGCAAAGCGTGAGCCTGTTGCCGGAGAAAAAGAAGATATCACTGCATCAAATTCATGATCGGGAAATGCATCTACTTCAACACTTACTTTTTGTCCAGCCTTTAACTGATCATACTGTGTTTCTTTAAAATTCGCAGTCACCCAGATATCACCATCCTGCACAATGCTGAATGTTGCCTGTCCTGCTTGTAAAAACTGCCCTTCCTGCACATTCACTTTTGAAACAATGCCATCAGCAGGCGCTGTTATTACAGTATAAGAAAGAAAAAGTTGTGCGTTCTCCACATCAACCTGTCTTTGTTTAATGGTTGAATTCACAACACCTATCTGTGTTGAAGTAGCGCTGCTCTGCGATGCAACTGCACTGGTTTGTTTTGATGCCTGCAATTTTTGTTGCTGAAGCACATCCAATTGTTTTTCTGCCGTTTCTTTTGCAGCCTGTGTCTGCTCAAATTGTTGTTGTGTTACAGAATGATCCTGCACAAGATTGGCATAACGGTTATAATCCTGGGTAGTGCGCCACACATTAACTTTGGCTGCTTCTATCTGTGCGTCAATTTCGCTAACAGCAATCTGCGACGTAGCTATATTCGCCTGTGAAGCAGCAGTAGATGCTTTTGCTGAAGACAAATTACTTTGTGTTGTTCCAAGCGCAGCTTCTGCTTCATCTAATTTTAATTTTAATTCACGGTCATCAAGTATCAATAAAGTATCACCTTTTTTTACACGCTGATTTTCTTTCACGCGCACTTCAGTAACATAGCCTGATATTTTCGGAATAACAGGATTGATGTTTGTATCAACCTGCGCATCATCAGTAGTTTCATGATGCGTTGAAGAAATGTATTTGCTGATGCCAAATGCGCCGCCACCGATCAGTACCAATATCAGCACGATCAAAAAAGATTTACTTCTTTTTTTTTGCCGGGCCTTCTTCGCCTGTTTTTTGAGTTGTTGCCATAAGTATAAATGCTGTATAGTTATTTTAAAATTGTTGCTCGTTTAATAATCCTGCTTTTTGTTGCAGTGTTTGATAAGACATATATGCATCTGCTTTTGCAAGCGTAAGATTTAATTTAGATCGTAACTGGTCTACATCCGCATCAAGCAGGTCAGTAAGCGTAAGCAAACTGTTGTTGTATTTGTTTTTACTGATGCGATAATTTTCTGCTGTCTGTTCTACTTCTTTGTTCAACACATCAATTTTCTTAATCGAAGAAAAATAGTCTTCATAAGCCTGGTTGATGGAAAGATGTATATCATCAAACAACATGTCTTCACTCACCTGTACTTGTTGCGCTCTCGCTTTTGCCTGGTCTACTTTAGCACCTGTTTTCCAGATTGAAGAAATGCTGTATTTTATGCCAACACCAAGGTTAAATGCATTCGTGATCGTTATAAATTTTGGCAGATCCGCCGCTATGTAGCCTGCAGAAATTCCTAATGAAGGATAATAATCTCCTTTTGCTGCGTGTATTCCTGCGTCAGCAGCTTTCTTTCTTTCATCAAGCGCTTTTACGTCATAGCGGTTTTGTTCCGCAAATGTTTCATACTCTTCAAGTGTTTTTATTTCTGTGGGCGCTTTTAAAGATGCGGAATCAAGCACAAGTTTGGTTGATTCAGGCAAACCAAGCATAAGATTCATATTTACCTGTGCCAGTTGAATGGCATTTTGTGCATCAATCAAACCCAATTCAAATTGTGATGTTTGCACCTGTGCTTTTAAAAGATCATTGCGTGCCAGCATTCCGTTTTTTTCAAGGTTGGCAAAATCAGTATCTCTTTGTCGTGATTGCACAAGGTTCTCTTCTACAAGCCTTGCCGTGATATTCGCCTTATAAAGATTTACATAAGCTGCAATTGTATTTAAAACTACTTCCTGCTTATCATTGTCCGCATCCAGCATGGTTGCACGCTCCAAATATTCTGCAGATTGAATTCCGTATTTGATCTTAAATCCTGAAAAGAGCGGATAGGAAACATTGGCAGTGCCATACAATGCTGAGTTAACGCCAAGCGGCGCTATTGCTGTTGTGTCTTTGCCATACGATTTTACTTTTGCATTACTGAACTGCAGGTAATTAGTGCTGATGCTTGCATCTGGCAATCTTTGTTGAGTAGCTTCTTTTGTAGCTGCAACCGCTTCATCAATTCTTGCTTTGCTTAACATCAGTTGTTTGCTATTCTTAATGCCGAGATCAATCACGTCTTTTAGTGTAAACGTTTTTGTTTCCTGTGCATACAGATTAAGAGCAGGCAACAGGAAAAGTATAATTGCAACATATGATTTTTTGTATAGCATAATCATCAACGATTTTTATTTCTTGGTTTAATCGTATAGGATACCAGGTTTTATTCAACTTTTTGCAAAGCCTTTAGTTTAATTTACACGTTCACCTTCTGCATCAAACATGCCCATCATGCTTCCGTTTATATGATCGTCATCTTTCTTATCCATCTCAAGGTTTACATCATAGCCCTGCGCATTAAAATAAATGATGGCCTTGTCTCCGTTTATCTCTACCTTATCAATTTTAGTAATAAACTGGCCGGTTGAATCCTGGACCGATCCGGCGAATGTGGTGTCTTGCTTTTGAAGCGTAACAAACATTCTTATATCGCCGTTCGGCGTGCCTTTTACCAATATGTTCCATTTGCCGGTAAAATAATCAGCACCTGAAGTTTGTGCTTTTATATTTACAGATAGCAACAGGAAAAATAATCCTGCAAATAAGAGGCCCGCTTTTTTCATTGTGATTATTTTACTGGTTTTAAAATTTTAGATGGGGTATTTTGATTGATCTTCCTCTGATCATAATTATCTTATTGGTTCGAAACAAAAAGAACTAAATGATCAGGATAATGGATGCAATTTTTCCCAATCTGCTATCAGCTTATCCATTCCTTTATGAATATACGTACTGAAATCTATCACTTCTTTTAACTCGCGGTTGAAACGCTGGAATTCAGAATTCTTTCTGTGTTGAAGCGTTTCCATAATCATATTATTAATTAACTGCCCTTTTCTGTATCGTTCTTTAATAACTTTTGTAAGTCCCTGCGTGTTAATTTGAAAATAACGTCTCCGGTTCCCGCTGAATGTGATGTAATTTACCACACCCACCTGCATCAGTTGATTTAGTGCTGTACTGATGCTGCTTTTGCTTGCTTTTAAAAAGGCCTGTATTTCATAAAAATCCCGGTAAGGCGGTTCTGAAAGCATAAGGTAAGCAACTATGCGGCCCGGTACAGGCGCTTGGCCGGCCTGTTCTATCATAATACCAATTTTTTCTACTTTTTCTAAAAGCAGATCTGCTGATTTATGTAAAGTTACAGCGGTTCTTTTTCTCATTTCAAAGAACAAAATTAAATAGTTTTTTTAGTTCTGCAAAAAAAGAACCATTTTTTTAAAATTTTTTGATTGACATTTCTTCTTGCCTTGTTTCTTCATTTTAAAATAAATCTCATTGTATTTTACATAACAGTACAGGCGGTGATTGAATGCATCCCGATTATTTTTAGCTTCCAAATTTGGCCAATGAAAAAAAAATTTTTTCTTTCCGCGTTAATATCGCAAGCGCATTTAAACCTCTAGAAAATAAACTTGAAATAAACGTTTCCGCTCTTCGGGTGAATAGATTGATCGGCGATGCACAACCAAACATTACGCATAAGATTACTTATACAACAATGCCTTTTTACCAGAGAAATTCCAAATTACAGACGGCAGGATTATTAAGACCAGTGAATATTATAAGTGTAAACAGAAAGTAATATTTTTATGAGCAGGTTGTTAAATATGCATGAAGCTTCCGTTGCGTCGCATACTTGTACATTTTGTTCATTGTTGAACAGAAAAATGCAATGCGTATGCAAGGGAATATGGTTACAACTTTTTCCGTTTTTTTTATTAAAATGACGACATGAAAAAAATACTATTAAGTTTAAGTATACTTACCGTATTGTATGCAAGAGCGCAAACAGTTATACCATTGTATAATGGTGCGGCACCAGGTTCTGAAAACTGGAACTGGGAAGAAAAGCAAATCAAAGCTGATATAGGTACAATTGTAATGGATGTATCACATCCTTCGCTAACAGCATATGTTCCTGCAAATCCAAATGGCACTGCAGTAATTATTGCACCAGGCGGTGCATTTCATATACTTGCTTTTGATCTGGAAGGAACTGAAGTAGCAAAGCGCTTAAATGCATTGGGTATTACTGCTTTTGTATTGAAATATCGTGTGGTGCATAGTGATCCTGCGCATCCTGAAAACAGTATCGATAATTTGATGACAACAAGAAATTTTAAAAAACTTGATTCACTGAATGCGCCGGTTGTACCACTTGCTTTGCAGGATGGCTTAACTGCAGTAAAATATGTACGTCAGCATGCTGCAGATTATAAAATTGATCCAAACAAAATTGGCTTTATGGGTTTTTCTGCCGGAGGCACAGTAACCATGTCTGTAGTGTATAGTGCCACAGATGATAGCCGCCCGAATTTTGTTGCGCCAATTTATGCATATGAGGGTGCAATTATCGGGTCAACAGTTCCAACTGCAAAAACACCCATTTTTATTTGCGCCGCAAGCGATGATGATCTTGGTCTCGCAACACATAGCGTTCATATTTATCTCAAATGGCTTGAGGTAGGTCAACCTGCGGAGTTACATATGTATGAACAAGGTAAACATGGTTTCGGCACAAAGCAACAAGGTCTTCCTGTTGATTCGTGGATGGATAGATTTACTGACTGGCTTGCTATGCATGGGTTGATAAAAAAATAATTATTCTGATTTAATGTGTTCAAATGGAAATAAAATATAACTGCAGCTATCCATCAATCGATGATCTGAGCAGGAAAGCAAAGCGAAAAGCTCCACGTTTTGCATTTGAATACCTTGATGGTGGCTGTAACGAAAATATAAACCTGTATAAAAATACTGCGGCGTTAAGAAAGATAGAACTGAAGCCTTATTATCTTAAAAATTATACAAGTGCGGATCTGCGCACAGAACTTTTTGGTTATATTTATGATGCACCTTTTGGCATTGCGCCTGTTGGCTTGCAGGGTTTAATGTGGCCCAATGTGTCTGAAATACTTGCCCGTGCTGCATTTCAGTATAACATACCATTTATTTTAAGCACGGTTACAACATCATCCATAGAAAGAGTGAGCGGGTTAACAGAAGGTAAATCATGGTTCCAGTTGTATTATCCTGCAGAAGCAGCAATAAGAAACAATGTGATACAAAGAGTAGCCGATGCAATTTATCCTGTATTGGTTTTGTTATGCGATGTACCCTCCTTCGGTTTCAGGCCAAGAGAGATTCGCAACGGTCTCGCAATGCCACCGCGCATGACGCTTGTTTCCAATCATGGTGGCAGGCAGTTGGATGCAGGCCAATCTTCAATACAATCCATGTTCCTCATTGTTGAAAAATATAAAAACAAACTAACCATTATGATGGATAGCGGCATTCGCTCAGGCCTTGATGTGGCAAGGGTTTTAGCAAGCGGCGCAGATTTTACTTTTATGGGCAGGTCATTCATGTATGGTGTTGCAGCATTGGGAAATGAAGGCGATAATCATACTATATCTATTTTAAAAACACAATTGAAACAGGTAATGAAACAATTGTGTTGCGCAGGTGTAAAGACCTGCCTGCTCATATAATTTGATTGTATAAATATTCATGTAAATTTTATACAGATCAATAAATTTTAATCATAACAGACCATGACAGTTACCTTTTACAGGTTGTATACTTTAGCTTAAATTGAAAAAAAATTACGAATGCAGATCATATTGGGAATTATTTTTCATTTCATCGGAGGTTTTGCTTCAGGAAGTTTTTATGTTCCTTATAAAAAGATAAAAGGCTGGCACTGGGAGAACTACTGGTTAATAGGCGGCTTATTTTCATGGTTGATTATTCCGCCTGTTGCCGCATGGTTAACCATTCCAAACTTTACAGAAATTATAGCGCAAACATCTGCTGTAACACTTGGCTGGACTTACTTCTGGGGCTTGCTCTGGGGTATTGGCGGACTTACTTATGGCTTGGGTATGCGTTATCTCGGTATGAGTCTCGGCAATTCCGTATTGCTTGGTTTTACATCCGCATTTGGTGCATTGGTGCCATCTATCTATTACAATTTTCATCCCGAAGCAGGCAAGACAACTTTCAATGATCTGCTTACAACATCATGGGGAAGAATTGTTTTGATTGGAATAATAATTTGCCTGTTGGGTATTGTTATTTGCGGTCGTGCAGGCATATTAAAAGAGAAAGAATTGTCAGACGAAAAAAAGAAAGAAAGCATTAAAGAATTCAATCTCGTAAAAGGATTAATTGTATGTACTATTTCAGGAATTCTCAGCGCTTGTTTTAATTATGGTATTGAAGCCGGTGCACCTATGTCTGCAGCAGCAAACAATTTATGGAAGGCTGCAAATCCTGGTGCAACAACAGAATTTTTATATCAGAATAATGTTATTTACATCGTGATCTTATGGGGTGGATTAACAACAAACTTTATATGGTGTATGTATTTGAATGCACGCAATAAAACATTCGGCGATTATACAGATAAAAAAACACCACTGTTGAATAATTATTTCTTTGCAGCCCTTGCGGGCACCATTTGGTTTTTACAATTCTTTTTCTATGGCATGGGTGAAAGCAAATTGGGGAATGGCGCTAGTTCATGGATATTACACATGGCATTCATTATACTCGTTGCCAACCTTTGGGGTCTTGCATTAAAAGAATGGAAAGGGGTAAGCAGGAAAACAGCAACAACAATTACAATAGGAATATTTCTTATCTTTTTATCGGTGGTATTGGTTGGATACGGAAATGCGTTGAAGTGAAAGCCCCGGCCCTGAAGGGAGTATGAAATTGAACATTGAAAATTGAGTGTTGAATATTGAATATTTTTTTGAATCAGTTCACAGTTTTGGGCGCGCTCTGCAAAGTCTCTGACTTTTAAAACAAACTCTTTAAAAATTAATTTATGATAACAGAAAATAAAACTGTTCTCCATAACCCCCCTTTAGGGGATGGGGGCAGAGTTGGGGCCTTCAAACACGTAAGCTATTTATGGAACGAGAAAGAAGCTGCAAAACTTGCAGGCGATGAAGTAGCGCTACTGGTATATCGTTCCAATTTATTAGGAGCCGATCTGAGGTTGACCAATTATGGTGGCGGCAATACATCATGTAAAGCAATAGCGAAAGATCCGCTTACCAATAAAGATGTTGAAGTAATGTGGGTGAAAGGCAGCGGCGGAGATTTGGGAACAATGAAGCGGAGTGGTTTGGCTGCTTTATATGTGGACAGATTACGTGCATTAAAAAATGTTTATCGCGGTATTGAGCATGAAGATGAAATGGTGGAGTTATTCGATCATTGTATTTATGATCTTGCTTCAAAAGCCCCTTCTATTGATACAGCATTGCATGGTTTTCTTCCATTCAAACATATCGATCATTTACATCCGGATGCAGCCATTGCTTTAGCTGCTGCAAAGGATGGCGAAAAAATAGTAAAAGAATTATTTAACGGAACTATCGGTTGGGTAAAATGGCAAAGGCCCGGTTTTGAATTAGGGTTAATGTTGAAACAATGCCTTGATGAAAATCCAGGCATACGCGGCATCATGCTTGGCTCGCATGGATTATTTACATGGGGTGAGACAGCATATGAAAGTTATATCAACACATTGGAAGTAATTGAACGTTGTGCAGAATATTTGCTCCCATCCCCTAAAGGGGGGAAAGAAACTTTTGGAGGTGCAAAAATTCAATCTTTACCAAAAGAAGAAAGGCTAAAAAAAGCAGCTGCCCTCATGCCAATACTTAGAGGCTTCTGTTCTAATAATGATGCTACCCGGAACCCCCCGCCGGGGGGCAGGGGGACTGTTGGTCATTTTACTGATGATGACCGCGTATTGGAATACATCAACTCAAATGACCTTGAAAGATTAGCGCCGATGGGTACAAGTTGTCCTGATCATTTTCTGCGCACAAAAATTTCTCCGCTTGTTTTAAATCTTACTACTGATGAAGATGTAACTAATGTTAATGCTATCAAACAAAAATTACAACCGCAGTTTGAAGAATACCGAAAGATGTATGCGGATTATTATAACACCTGCAAACATCGAAACAGTCCGGCCATGCGTGATGCAAATCCTGTTATTATTTTATATCCGGGCGTGGGTATGTTCAGCTTTGCAAAAGACAAACAAACAACAAGGGTTGCATCTGAATTTTATATCAATGCCATCAATGTAATGAAAGGTGCAGAAGCAATTTCAGAATATACTTCACTGCCAAGACAGGAAGCATTTAATATTGAATATTGGTTATTGGAAGAAGCAAAGCTGCAACGCATGCCTAAACCAAAACCACTAAGCGGGCGCATTGCGTTGATAACAGGAAGTGCCGGCGGCATCGGAAAGGCTATCGCCAAAAAGTTTGCAGACGAAGGTGCATGTATTGTTATCAATGATATTAATGAAGAAAGAATGAAAGGTGCAATGGAAGAGTTTAAGCAACAGTTTGGGAGAGATACTGCAGCTTCAACATTGCTTGATGTAACCAATAACGAAACTATTGAAAAAGCTTTTGCCGATGCAGTGCTTGCGTTTGGCGGTGTTGATATTGTAGTGAACAATGCGGGCATCAGTATTTCAAAATCAATCACTGATCATTCAATTACAGATTGGGATAAGTTGTATGATATTCTAGTGAAGGGGCAATTCCTTGTTTCTAAGATTGGTGTTGAAATTATGCGTAAGCAAAATATTGGAGGCGATATCATCAACATTGTTTCAAAAAATTCTGTTGTCGCTGGCCCCAACAATGCCGGTTATGGAAGCGCAAAAGCAGCGCAGGCGCATCTTTCAAGATTATTGGCAGCAGAACTTGGTGCAGATAAAATTCGTGTGAATGTAGTAAATCCTGATGCGGTTATTGCCGACAGTAATATCTGGGCAGGTGGCTGGGCTGAAGGAAGAGCAAAAGCTTACGGAATTAAAGTAGAAGAGTTGCCGGCTTATTATGCAAAGCGCACGTTGTTGAATGAAACTATTTTGCCGGAAGATATTGCCAATGCATGTTTTGTTTTTGTAAGCGGACTGCTGAATAAGTCAACAGGCAATACATTGAATGTGGACGGTGGTGTTGCAGCAGCGTTTTTGCGGTAAGGCCCGAACCACAAAGACGCTAAGGCACTAAGGAACACAAAGAATGATTAGTGATGCTTTGTGCCTTCGTGGTTCAGAATATCTTTATTTAATAAGAAACAAAATATGTTTGCTAAACTCTCTGAACAAGAAGAATACCTGGCAAAACAAATAGTTGATATTGCTTTTAAAATACACAAGGAATTAGGGCCAGGTTTATTAGAAAGTGTTTATGCAAAATGCTTTATTACGAATTATTTAATCGAAATATCAATTATGAGAATCAAAAACAAGTTCCAATAATTTATCAATCATTAATTATAGATGAAGGCTTACGATTAGATTTATTGATCGGAGATGTAATAATAATAGAATTAAAAGCGCAGGAAAATTATTATCCGGTTTGGGAGGCGCAGTTGCTTAGTTATCTTAGACTTACCGGCAAACGCTTAGGGTTTTTAATAAATTTTCATGTGCCATTGATAAAGGATGGAATTAAAAGAATAATACTTTAAACTTAGTGCTACTTCGGGCCTTTGTGCCTTAGTGGTTCAAAAAAATTGCCAAATGAAGATAGAAAAGTATAGACTCGAATCGCACAATGAATCTTTAATTAAAGAACATACAAGAAGATTCAACTTTATCGCTAATGATGTTCCCAATGTTGAAACTATTTTACAAAAGCTAAACTATTTCCAGGTGGCTATTCCTTCCTGGGCTTTAGGCACAGGTGGTACACGTTTCGCAAGATTTGCGGGTGGCGGCGAACCGCGCAATCTTGAAGAAAAAATTGAAGACATTGGTTTATTACACGCACTTAATAAATCAAGCGGTGCAATATCACTTCACATTCCGTGGGATATTCCGGAGAACGCATCGCATATAAAAACATTGGCCGCGCAAAATGATCTCAAGTTCGATGCGATGAACTCAAACACTTTCCAGGATCAGCCCGGTCAGAAGTTGAGTTATAAATTCGGTTCAATGCAACACGTCAATAAAGACATCCGCAAACAAGCCATTGAACATAACATCCAAGTAATAAAGTACGGAGTGGACCTGGGCTCACAATCATTAACCGTGTGGTTAAGCGATGGCAGTTGTTTTCCCGGGCAGTTGAATTTCAGGAAGGCTTTTCAGAATACATTGGAAAGCTTGCAGGAAGTATATGCAGCTTTACCCAATGATTGGAAAATGTTTGTTGAATACAAAGCCTATGAACCCAATTTTTATTCAACGACCGTTGGCGATTGGGGACAATCATTATTATACGCAAATAAACTTGGAGAAAAAGCATATACATTGGTTGACCTTGGCCATCATTTGCCCAATGCAAATATTGAACAAATTGTTTCCCTGTTATTAATGGAAGGAAAGCTTGGCGGATTTCATTTCAACGATAGTAAATATGGTGATGATGATTTAACGGTTGGCAGTATCAAGCCTTATCAATTATTTCTCATCTTTAATGAATTGGTTGAAGGAATTGAAATCGAAAAAAATACCCCTTTAGGGGCTGGAGCATTCGGCTGGATGATAGATGCATCACATAACGTAAAAGATCCTTTGGAAGATTTATTGCAATCTGTAGAAGCGATCATGATAACATATACGCAGGCTTTGCTCGTTGACAGAAAGAAATTAGTTGATGCGCAAAATAATAATGATGTTGTAACAGCACAGGAAATTCTGCAGCAGTCATTTCGTACGGATGTACGTGCATTGGTTGCAGAAGCGAGGTTAAGATCAGGTGGTGCCTTAAATCCTTTATCAATATATCGTGGCGAAAAAGTAAGAGATCGCTTAATTAAAGAAAGAGGCAGCAAAATTATTGCAACGGGTCTATAGAAGACTACAAACCACTAAGACTCAAAGGCCAAGGTAACACAAAGGCTTTGCGCTTCTTCGTGTCTTCGTGGTTCAAATAATATTTCTGTTATTTCAATTAATATGAGTAAAAATGTTATAGCCATATTCGACGCCGGCAAAACAAACAAAAAATTGTTCCTGTTCGATGAGCAATACAATATCGTTCATGAAGAATCAACCGTGTTTGAAGAAGTAAAAGATGAAGATAGATTTCCATGCGAAGATGTGCATGCACTTACCGACTGGATTCGTGAAAAGTTTCAGCAGTCAGCAACAAGTAATAAATATGATCTGCGTGCAGTAAACTTTTCAGCATATGGTGCAAGCTTTGTTCACGTTGATGATAAAGGCCAACCCGTTACACCATTGTACAATTATTTAAAACCTTATCCCGAACAACTTAAGCAACAATTCTATAATACTTATGGCGGAGAAAGTTTACTGGCAAGACAAACTGCATCACCTGTTTTAGGCAGCTTAAATTCAGGCATGCAGCTATACAGATTAAAGCATGAACAGCCTGATGTTTTTTCACGTATCAAATCTTCATTGCATCTTCCGCAATATTTAAGTTATATCATTACATCAAATCCTGCTTCAGATATTACCAGCATTGGTTGCCATACACAGTTATGGCATTTTCAGAAGAACCAATATCATCAATGGGTATTTGCTGAACAATTACATAACAAGCTACCTAAAATTTATAATGCAGATAAGTTCACACTTTCAAACAATCCAAATACTATTTTAACTGGCATTGGTTTGCACGATAGTTCAGCCGCATTAATACCTTATCTTAAACTGTTTAATGAGCCATTTATTTTATTGTCAACAGGCACATGGTGTATCAGTTTAAATCCTTTCAATACTTCAATGCTCAGCGATTATGAATTGCATAATGATTGCCTGTGTTATTTATCATACGAAGGAAAGCCTGTTAAAGCCTCGCGATTGTTTGCGGGTTATGAACATGAGCAACAGGTGCAGCGGTTAGCAAAGCACTTCAATAAAGTATTGCATCATTACAAAGCGATCGCATATGATAATGCTTTATTAAAGAAGCTTGACAAAAAGAATATCGCCAAAACAACCGGCAATAATACAGCGATGGTGCAACAATCAGCGTTCGAAAACAGGTCGCTGGATAATTTTGAAACCTATGAAGAAGCCTATCATCAATTGATGCTCGATATAATTGTGCAGCAGGTATTTTCAACGAAGCTTGTGCTTAATAATACGCCTGTTAAAAAAATATTTGTTGATGGTGGTTTTGGTAAAAATGACGTGTATATGCGTTTATTGGCTGCAGCTTTTCCTGGTATTAAAGTCTGTGCGGCAAGCATACCGCAGGCATCTGCGCTGGGCGCTGCACTTGCATTGCACGATCATCTAAGCAAGAAGGAAATACCACAGGGCCTTATACATCTGAAATACTACGATTGTATTACAAACTGAGTGTGTTTATTGCAAACAAAGAAATGTTCGTCCTGATTTATTAAGATCAAGAACAGGTTTAGAATTTAAACATATAGATGCTGAACGCTACAAGTTATAAATTTTGCATCTTTAAGCCATCAAAAATAGCTGTATGAAAAAAATCATAGTAGTATTTCTTTTTCTTTTATCAATCGTTATGGCGCATGCCCAGCAATACAAAAATTTTAAAGTTTCTGTGTATTGCAGGGCGTACGAAGTAAAGCTTATGGCTGACACAACAAATTATTTGAAACCGATATGGAATGAAATAACGCGGCAGTTGAAAGTTGATAAAGTATATCTTGAAACACATCGCGACCTTATTATTGTTGACCAGCAAACATTGAACATGGCGAAGAAATTTTTTACAGACAGAGGGATTGAAGTTGCAGGAGGGATCACACTTACTGTAAGCGAACCCAACCGCTTTCAAACATTTTGTTACAGTGATCCTGATGACAGGGAAAAAGTAAAAGAATTAAGTGAATACACAGCTAAAAACTTTAATGAATTTATATTAGACGATTTCTTTTTTACCAATTGTAAAGATGATGAAGCTATAAAAGATAAAGGCAGCAAAAGCTGGACACAATATCGTTTAGACCTGATGGCTGAAGCTGCAAAATCACTTATTGTTGGTCCTGCAAAAGCAGTGAATCCTAAAGTAAAAGTGATTGTAAAATATCCAAACTGGTATGAACATTTTCAAGGCCTTGGTTTTAATCTTGAAAAAGAACCACAAATCTTTGATGGTATTTACACTGGTACTGAAACAAGAGATGCTGTAATGAGTGCACAACATTTGCATCCATATCTTGGCTATAACATTTTTCGCTACTTCGAAAATATTGCTCCGGGCCGTAATGGAGGAGGCTGGGTTGATCCTGGTGGTATGACTTCTGCAGACCGTTATGCAGAACAATTATGGATAACATTATTTGCAAAAGCACCTGAACAAACCTTGTTTGATTTTCGCCAGTTAAGCAGGCCAATATATCCTTCTGACCGTGCTGCATGGCAGGGCAACATACAAGTTTTGATTATGATGAAATGATGCAGCCGGTGAATTACAACGGAGGTGTGCCTTCAAAACCAACAACAATTGCAAGGATCGCCGGTTACACTTTTGAAAAAACAGATAAGTTCCTGGATAAACTGGGCAAGCCTGTTGGTATAAAAAGTTATCGTCCTTATCATTCTGTTGGCGAAGATTTTTTACAAAATTATTTGGGCATGATTGGTTTGCCGATGAATATGGAGCCTGAGTTTCCATCAGCAGACAGTATAATATTATTGACTGAAGAAGCAGCTTTTGATAATGCTATTGTTGATAAAATAAAAAAGCAATTAACAGAAGGTAAAACGGTGATCATTACATCAGGATTGCTGAAAGATTTACAGGATAAAGGTTTGAATGATATTGCAGAATTGCGTTACACAGACCGCAAAGCAATTGTGCAGGACTACACCGCAGGAACATTTCAACTTATTCATGCCGATAAACCGATACTCATTCCGCAGATAGAATATCTTACCAATGATTCATGGGAGATTGTTTCAGGAATTAACGGCTCAGACGGTTGGCCAATTTTACATGAAGCGGATTATTCAAAAGGGCATTTATATATACTCACTATACCTGATAATTTTTCTGACTTGTACAACCTACCTGCAGAAGCCTTAAATAAAATAAGAGAAGCGATGGGTGCACAATTGCCTGTTCAGATAGAAGGACCTTCAGGCATAAGCTTGTTTGTATATGATAACAATACCTGTATTGTAGAATCATTTCTTGATAAAGAAACATCCATAAATATTGTTACGCCTGCGCAGTTTACTAAGATCAATGATTTAGTTAATGGCGCACAATTTATTGGTGAGCTGAGAAAGCCGCGCTTCAGTTATATTGAAAAAAACAAAAAAGATAAAAGCATTTTTGCCATCAACATCAAGCC
>JABDAV010000026.1 GCA_013289015.1 Bacteroidota bacterium
AAGATTTAAAAAAAGCAATTCAGGAAGGCGGCTTCCGTGAAGATCTTTTTTATCGTTTAAATGTATTCACCATCCAATTGCCTGCATTAAGAGAACGTAAAGAAGATATTCCTGCATTGGCAACTTTGTTTTTAAATATAAACGCGTCAAAAGAGAATAAGTCAAAACTTAAATTGAGTAATGAAGCATTGATACTTTTAAAAAATTATAGCTGGAAAGGCAACATTCGTGAGTTAAGAAATGTAATGGAACGCGCTGTTATTTTAGCAGACAATATAATTCTGCCGGAAGATCTTCCGTATGAAATTCAATCCAATACACAAACATCATCATCTGATTTAAGCCTTAGCAGCGTTGAAAAAAATCATATTCAAAAAGTATTGCGTTATACAAACGGTAACAAAACAAAGGCTGCGGAATATTTGGGAATAGGTTTAACAACATTGTACAGGAAACTTGAAGAGTATATTATAAAATGATCTTCATTTAGTTTATAAAGAGCTGTTGCAGAAAATAAATAATGATACCTGAAAAAAAACCTATTACTGCAAGAAAACTTATTTTCTTTAAATACCAGATAAAGCTCAGTTTTTCCATGCCCATAGCCGCTACACCTGCCGCAGAGCCAATTAATAAAATGCTGCCACCTGTTCCGCAACAATAAGTAAGTAACAGCCAGAAATTGTGGTCTGTAGAAAATTTATCTAAACCATACATGGCCTGGGCTGCTGCAACCAGCGGTACATTATCTACAACCGATGAAAGCAAACCGATTAATACAACAATTATATTTTCGTTGGCAATTGTATGATCAAGCCAATTTGCTGTAAGCTGTAATATACCTGCAGCCTGCAAAGCAGCAACGCCCAGCAGTAGTCCAAGAAAAAAAAGGATACTTGGGGAATCTATTCGACTTAGTGCATTCGCTACAGTCAGTTCATTCTTTTCTTCATCAGGTTTTTTAATATGAATGATCTCAGTGATGATCCATAAAACCCCAAGCCCAAACAAAATACTCATATAAGGGGGAAGGCCTGTAAGCATTTTTAAAACAGGCACAGACAGAAGTATTACCAGGCCTGATATGAGTACAATATACTGGTGTTTTATATTGAATTGTCTTTTATTGCTGCTGATTGTTTGCACAGGTGTTCTTACATGTCCATGCATTTTAAATGTACAGATTATTAAAGGAGCGATCACGCAGGCAAGACTTGGTAAAAAAAGCTTCAACAAAATGTTTTCTGCTGTTACCTGCCTGCCCATCCATAACATAGTGGTTGTTACATCACCTAAAGGCGACCAAACGCCACCTGCATTTGCGGCTATAATGATCATCCCGATAAAGACCATTCTTTGTTTCGGATTATCAACCAGCTTGCGCAAAAGCAACACCATTACAATGCTTGTAGTTAGATTATCTAATATCGGCGAAAGGAAAAATGTAACCAGTGTTATTGTCCATACAAGTTTGCGTTTACTGGTCTGATTGATTTTTTTTGTAATGATATCAAAACCGTTGTGCGCGTCAATGAGCTCAACAATGGTCATAGCACTCAATAAAAAGAATATAACAGGTGCAATCTCTGAAATGCTTTCAGACAATCCTGGTTCTATGTTTTCAATATCATTATTTGAAACTATGTAAACAATCCAGCATAAAATGCCCGTAAATAAAGCAATAGCCGCTTTATTTATTTTTAAATATGTCTCGAAAGAAATTAAAATATAACCTGCGATAAATATGATTATAAGCAGAACTGCCATCGCATCAAAATTATATGCTTTTAGGGTTAATACTTCAGCTTTAAAAATTTACGCTTTATCCCATTCCCATGCAACAAAAAAGAATGGGATGCCATTTCAATCATTAATTACCTGGCTCATATTTACCTGGTAGCTTATGTCTTCCTGTCTTAGTCCTGGGCGTAGCTGCTTCATTTAACAAAACAAGGGCACCGCATCTTTTTTACGGCAATTAAAACACTGTAAAGCTTATTTAGTATTATTGTAAAATACTGTGAAGCCTATCCGGTATTATGATCCTAACCTGTAAAATTTTTTCAGTAAAAGACACAGTAAAAGACACAGTAAAAGACAGAGACCACGGAGTAAGTATGAAGGGAGTATGGAGCAGGTATGAAGGAAGTATGGAGCAGGTATGAAGGATGTCTGGTCATAAACAAACTTTTTCATTTTGAAAACGCACCCTTTCATTTTGAAAGGGTTTTTTGTTTTGGCATGAATCTATAAATAAAACTAAAACCTGCTAAACCATTACTGCAACTGCATTTCAGCGTTCAATTCAAAAAATAATTGGCACGGGCATCTTATTCGCTTATCAATACAAAAAAATTTATGTTATTAACTGAATGTTTTGTTGGAGGACTTATTCTATTCTGGCTCATGTATAAATCCATTCAATTCTTTGATAAAATTTAAATTATGGTAAACGATATTCTATTGATCATTTCAATCGTGGTTTTTATATACCTCGTGTATGTATTATTAAAACCGGAAAAATTTTAATGATGATGAGTGAGTGGTTAATGAAGTGTAACATACAGGCTTCAAAAACTGCTCACAATTCATCGCCTTACAACTTATAATTATGAACACAGAATTAATAGGCGTAATTGTAACATTTTTAATCACCATTTTACTGGCAATTCCACTGGGCAAATACATTGCAAAAGTTTTCGCCGGTGAAAGAACATTTATGGATTTTCTGAATCCGCTTGAACGTTTTATTTTTCGCATTAGCGGAATTGATCCCAACAAAGGCATGCACTGGAAAGAATTTTTGAAAGCTATGCTTACCATAAATCTTTTATGGTTTGTGTATGGCTTCCTCATGCTGATATATCAGGGTCATTTGCCTTTGAATCCTGATGATAATCCAGGCCAAACACCAGATCTTGCATTTAATTCTATCATTAGTTTTGTTACCAACACAAACCTGCAGGATTACTCCGGTGAAACGGGAGCAACCTATTTAACGCAATTGTTCGTATTTACTTTTTTGCAGTTCACCAGTGCGGCTACAGGTATTGCGTGTTTGATCGCATTGTTCAATGCATTCAAAGAAAAAACAACAAACAATCTTGGCAACTTCTGGAGCATTTTTATAAAATCCATTACAAGATTATTATTGCCTTTATCAATTGTTGTAGCTATTATACTTGCATTTAACGGCACACCAACCAGTTTTAAAGGAAAGGATACAATCATAACATTGCAAGGCGATACACAACAGGTTTCAAGAGGCCCTGCTGCAGCCATGATTGCCATTAAACAAATGGGAACAAATGGTGGCGGTTACTTTGGCGCAAACTCTGCAGTACCGTTTGAAAATCCAAATTATCTTACCAATATAGTTGAAGCTATTTCTATTGCATTAATCCCGATCGCGTTGATTTTTTCATTAGGGTTTTACCTTAAGAAGAAAAAGCTCTCCTATGTAATATTTGGTGTAATGACCTTCTTCTTCATTTTGTTTTGCATCAACAATATTTATTTTGAAACGAAAGGCAATCCCGAAATAACAAGAATGGGGATTGCGCAGACTACCGGCGCAATGGAAGGAAAAGAGGTAAGGCTTGGTTCAGCAGCTACAGCTTATTGGAGTGTTGTTACAACTTCAACATCCAATGGTTCTGTAAATGGTATGCATGATAGTTTAATGCCTTTATCCGGTGGTGTTGTAATGATAGATATGATGATAAACGCATTATATGGAGGCGTTGGTGTTGGATTACTCAACTATTTCATCTTTATCATTATTGCTGTGTTTATTTCAGGCTTGATGGTTGGCCGAACGCCCGAATTTTTAGGGCATAAAGTGGAAGCACGTGAAGTGAAAATTGCAGCGATAGTAACTCTTCTATCAGCATTCTTAATTAAAGCAGGAACTGCGCTTGCAGCTTACATTGTTGTTCATCATACTAATGCTGATTGGGCTGAAAAACCTTCTGCCTGGTTAAATAATCCCGGCTATCATGGGTTTTCAGAAATGCTGTATCAATATACTTCATGCAATGCCAACAATGGCAGCGGCTTTGAAGGATTAGGTGATAACAGTATATGGTGGAATGTTTCAGGTGGCATTGTAATGTTGCTGGCAAGATTTATTCCCATCATCGGTCCTGTTGCTATTGCAGGTTTACTTGCAAATAAAAAATACATTCCTGAATCTGCGGGCACATTAAGAACTGATTCCGCAACATTTGGTGTTATGACGATCGCTGTGATCGTTATCGTTACAGCGCTCTCTTATTTTCCACCACTTACACTCGGGCCGATCGCAGAATATTTCAGTATGAGGCCCTAAATCCCTGAAGGGACTTTTATGCACACTATATATAATTAAAATCAATTTTTATAATTCCTCCCTTTAGGGGGGCCAGGAGGGCATACAATCATGTCAAAAGAGAATTCAAATAAATTATTACAGCCTGAATTGATTCGCGAAGCATTCAAACAATCATTCATTAAACTTAGTCCGCGCTATATGGTGCGCAATCCCGTAATGTTTACGGTTGAAATAGGCACTGCAGTTATGTTAGGTGTATGTTTATGGGTTGCAGCCGGCGAAACATCGCAGGGCAGTTTAGCATATAACATTGCCATTACAGCAATACTTTTTATAACCGTGCTGTTTGCAAATTTCGCTGAAGCCATAGCTGAAGCAAGAGGCAAAGCACAAGCTGATAGTTTGCGCAAAACACGGCAGGATACACCTGCAAAAAAAATATTCCCCGTTGGTGAAATGTTTACCAATGAAATAAAGATCGTTTCATCAGCAGAACTAAAAAAGGGGGACGTGTTCCTTTGTGAAACAGGCGATATCATTCCCATGGATGGTGAAATTATTGAAGGCATTGCCACCATTGATGAAAGCGCTATCACCGGTGAAAGCGCACCGGTTATTCGTGAATCAGGTGGCGATAAAAGTTCCGTAACAGGCGGTACAAAAGTTTTAAGCGACAGGATTAAAGTGCGTGTTACAACAGAACCCGGTGAAAGCTTTTTAGATAAAATGATCGCATTGGTAGAAGGCGCATCACGACAAAAAACACCCAATGAAATTGCATTAACAATTTTACTCGCAAGCTTTACTTTGATCTTCATCATCGTTTGCGTAACATTAAAACCTTTTGCAGATTATGCGCAAACAAGCATTAACATCGCGTCTTATATTTCTTTATTTGTTTGTTTGATCCCAACAACGATTGGTGGCTTGTTAAGCGCTATTGGTATTGCAGGAATGGACAGAGCTTTACGTGCCAACGTAATTACCAAAAGCGGTAAAGCCGTTGAAACAGCCGGAGATATTGATACTTTATTATTAGATAAAACGGGAACGATAACAATTGGTAACCGCAAGGCAACAAAGTTTTGGGCTGATGGAATACAAAGTGAAAAAGAATTTATTGAAGCCTGCGTACTGGCATCACTGGCTGATGAAACGCCAGAAGGAAAATCAATCATTGAATTGGCTGTACAAAACGGTTTTGTTAAACCAAACATTGATAAAAGCGAAGCACACTTTGTTGAGTTTACTGCAGAAACAAGAAGCAGCGGAATTGATATGCACAACATGCATATCCGCAAAGGTGCATTCGATGCTATAAAAAAATAAAGTGGAAAGAGCAGGTAATACGATCTCTCCGTTCATTATTAATAAAACAAAAGAAATAGCCGGCAATGGCGGAACACCGCTGGTGTTAAGTTATAATGATGAAGCAACCGGTGTTATCGAATTACAGGATATTATTAAACCAGGCATACAGGAACGTTTTGAACGTTTACGCAAAATGGGAGTAAAGACCGTAATGGTTACCGGCGATAATCCTTTAACTGCAAAGTTCATTGCAGAAAAAGCAGGTGTTGATGATTTTATTGCTGAAGCAAAGCCGGAAGATAAAATGAACTACATCAAACAGGAACAAACAGGTGGGAAGCTTGTTGCGATGATGGGCGATGGAACCAACGATGCACCTGCGCTTGCACAGGCTGATGTTGGTGTTGCAATGAACAGTGGAACACAAGCTGCAAAAGAAGCAGGCAACATGGTTGACCTGGATAATGATCCAACCAAGCTTATTGAAATTGTTGAAATAGGAAAACAATTATTAATAACAAGAGGAACGATCACAACATTTTCCATTGCAAATGATGTGGCAAAATATTTTGCTATTGTTCCGGCATTGTTCATTGTTTCAATCCCGTCATTGCAGGCGCTGAATATCATGCATCTTACAAGTCCGCAAACTGCTATTCTTTCTGCAGTAATTTTTAATGCGATCATTATTCCGATGCTTATTCCGCTGGCATTGCGTGGTGTGGCTTATAAGCCTATCGGTGCAAGTGCATTGCTTAGAAGGAACTTATTTATCTATGGTTTTGGGGGCATTGTAATACCATTTATTGGAATAAAATTGATTGATATGTTGATCACGGTATTTATTAAATAATCCTGCAACCTTATTATAAAACTTAATAGTATGAAACAGTATATTCTACCATCAATAAAACTTACACTGGTATTATTGATATTTTGTTCAGTTATTTATCCTTTATTCATAATGGCTCTTGGTAAACTTACACCCGGCCATGGCGATGGTGAAACCATCTCGGTAAACGGTAAAGTTGTTGGCTATGCAATAGTTGGTCAAAAGTTCACAGATGATAAATATTTCCGGAGCCGCCCATCAGCAGTTGATTATAATGCTGCAGGTTCAGCGGGTTCAAATAAAGGGCCAACCAATCCTGAGTATTTAAAAACAGTACAGGATAGAATTGATACTTTTCTTGTTCACAATCCCGGCATTGATAAAAAAGATATTCCTGCAGAACTGGTAACTGCATCGGGCAGCGGTGAAGATCCTGATCTTTCTCCTGCTGCTGCAAAAGTTCAGATCAAACGCATTTCTGCGATCAGGCATATAGATGAAAGTAGACTCAATGTATTGGTTGATGTACATACTGATGGTCCGTTGTTAGGTTTATTCGGTCCATCAAAAGTGAATGTGTTGAAATTAAATATTGCGTTGAACGAAATGAAATAGAAGAACTTGTTTTCGTCATATTGAAGCAACGAGACATCTCTGCAAAATCATACAGCCTGACAAGCAAGAGATTTCTCGTTCGTCGAAATGACGTGCAATCAGAGTTCAATCTTAAAAATCAGTAAAAGTTTAAATAGAATAGTCATAGAAACATCTGCAGAACATATTATCACCGCTAAAAAAGGCAATCTGAAAATTTACATTGGCATGAGCGCCGGCGTAGGTAAAACCTATCGCATGTTGCAGGAAGCGCATGCTTTGCAGCGCAATAATATCAATGTAAAAATTGGCCTTGTTGAAACACATGGCAGACAAGAAACAAAAGCATTATTAGAAGGTTTATCTCTTATTCCCCGCCGTGAAGTTTTTTATAAAGGCAAGCGGCTGGATGAATTGGATGTAAATGCAATTTTGTTATTACATCCTGAAGTAGTTATTGTTGATGAGTTAGCACATACAAATATCCCGGGCAGCAAGAATGAAAAACGTTGGCAGGATGTACTGGATATTATCAACGCAGGCATTAATGTAATTACTGCCATCAACATACAACACATTGAAAGCATCAATAATGAGGTAAAACAAATAACAGGGATTGATGTAACAGAGCGTGTGCCTGATAAAATGTTGCAGTTGGCAGACGAAGTAGTGAACATTGATCTGCCCGCAGATGAGTTGATAGCACGTTTGAAAGAAGGCAAGATATATGATCATTCAAAGATCCAGCAGGCATTGAGCAATTTCTTTCAGCCTGAAAAGATATTGCAATTACGCGAGCTGGCATTAAAAGAAGTTGCCGGGCAGGTTGAACGTAAAGTGGATTACCAGATCACCGCGAAACAAACACCATTTCGCCATGAACGTTTTCTTGCCTGTATTTCTTCCAATCATGAAATTGCACAACACATCATTCGTAAAACAGCGAGGCTTGCATCTTATTACAATAGCAAGTGGTTTCTGTTATATGTGCAAACAGAAAAAGAATCTGCAAATAAAATTCAGCTTGCTGCGCAAAGGCATTTAATTAATAATTTTAAAAATGCAACGGAACTTGGCGCAGAAATCATTCGGAAAAAAGACAATAATATTGCTGCAACAATTATTGAAGCAGCCGTGGAAAATAAGATCACAACCATTTGTTTGGGCAAGCCGCACATCAACCTTTTCCAGGTTATTTTAAGAACAAGTTCATTTAATCAATTGCTCAAAACACTTTCAAAAAATAATATTGATATTGTTATCCTTTCATAATGGCAGTTACAGTTAAAAAGAAAATATGGTATGGTACATTCTTCCTGTTTCTTTTATTAATGATAACAGGCGGCGTAGGCATTTATTATGTTGCCTCGCTAAAGAATGAAGAGCAGAATATATTGAAGGCAAATTATGAGAGTTTGTCTTACTGCCATACAATGCAGCAGCAATTAGATAAAGTTGATGAAACGGATGATAAAGCTGTAATCAACTTTGAAGATGCATTGAAAAAACAAGAAGCCAATGTAACAGAACAGGGCGAAGGCGATGCAACAAAAGTTTTACGCGAAGATTTTAATAAGCTGAAGCTGGGTGATACAAGCAGGCAAACCAGGAAGGAAATAGAAACGAAGCTCCAATCAATACTCGCATTAAATATGCAGGCCATTCAACGCAAAAGTACCAGTGCAAAAAAAACGGCTGAAGATGCGCTTACGATCATCATTGCTATTGCTGCGTGTATGTTTATTATAGCATTAACTTTTTTAGTGAACTTTCCTTCGGTAATAACCAATCCTATCAACAGCTTTACGGATGCAATAAAGCAGATCGCAGAAAAAAATTATAACTATCGCATTCATATAAATAATAAAGATGAATTTGGAAAGCTTGCAGATTCTTTCAACAACATGGCTGAACGGTTACAATATTTTGAAAGTTCAAACCTGAATAAATTATTGTTTGAGAAAAGCCGTGCAGAAGCTGTAATAAACAGTTTGAAAGATGCAAGTATTGGTCTCGATAAAAACAATATTATTTTGTTTGCAAATGAACAGGCTTTGCAATTATTGAATTTACGTAATGAAGATACTGTTGGAAAGAAAGCTGAAGAAGTTGTATCAAGAAATGACCTGTTTAAATTTTTAATTGAAAACAATAATTCCATTCCGTTTAAAATTGTTGTGCAGGATCATGAAAATTATTTTATAAAAGAAACAATTGAAGTAAGCCAGAACGATTCGCAAAGCAAAGTGATTGTTCTGAAAAACATTACTTCATTTAAAGAGCTGGATGAAGCCAAGACAAATTTTATTGCCACCGTTTCCCATGAACTGAAAACACCATTGGCTGCTTCTGATTTTAGTTTGAAATTACTGGAAGATGCACGAACCGGAAATTTATCATCAGAACAAAAAGAACTGATAACAAACCTGAAAGAAGATAATCAACGCATGTTGAAAATATTGAGCGAGTTGCTCAATATGTCGCAGGTAGAAGCAGGAAAAATACAGTTAAACATTAAGCAGGTTAATCCGAAAGTTATAATTGAGAATGCGATCAAAGCTGTTGAAACAAATGCAAGAGAAAAAAACATCTGCATAAAAAATACTATTGAAGAAAATCTTCCAAGCATAAATGCGGATGAAGACAAAACAACCTGGGTGCTGAATAACTTTTTAACCAACGCAATAAAATATTCTTCAGAAAACAGTGCGATTGAAACAAGTATTTACAAACAGGACAACAACATAATTTTTTCTGTAAGAGATCATGGAAAAGGTATTGCAAAAGAATATCAACCCAAACTATTCGATCGTTATTTTAAAGTACCCGGTTCAAACGAAAAAGGCGTTGGGCTTGGCCTCGCTATCTCAAAAGATTTTGTTGAAGCACAGAATGGAAAAATTTGGGTGGAAAGCGAATTGGGCAGCGGCGCTACATTTAGTTTTCTGTTACCCGTTTCCTGATATTATCTCCTTAAATCATTAATATCTCCATTTTATTTAAACCTGTTTAAAGTAAATTTATTTTTTATTCGTCTTCATTACAAATGGCAGGCATGGCTGAGATAGCCGGAGAGAAAGCTAACATAGTACAGGCAATTAAATCTTATGGCAAACAATTGTTTGGGTTCATACGCAGCCGTGTGCCTACAAATGAAGATGCTGAAGATATTTTGCAGGATGTGTGGTACCAGTTAAGCAATCAATCATCGCCCGAAGAAATTGACAGCGTCAGCGGCTGGTTATATCGCGTAGCAAAAAATAAAATAACAGATAAATACCGTAAGAAAAAGGAGAATAGCCTTGAAGATTTTTTTACAGATGATGATGAAGGATTGAACATTGCTGAAATTTTTTTGGCTGATGAAAACAATCCCGATACAAAAGAATTACAGCAATTATTTTGGGAGACTTTATTTGAAGCCTTGGATGAGCTGCCGCAAAACCAGCGCGACGTTTTTATTTTAAATGAACTTGAAGACAAAACATTGCAGCAGATAGCTAATATGAAAAATGAAAATATTAAAACAATTATTTCCAGAAAGCGTTATGCGGTTCTGCATTTGCGCAAACGTCTTGAAGATTTGTATAATGAATTTATAAATTATTAAATTATTTGTTATGCCACGTAACAGAAGAAAAATATTTTTTGATTTCCCGTTTTTTATTATTCCAATTACATTACTGGTTGGTTTAATTGTAATGTTGTTATGGAATGCAGTTTTGCCTGATGCTATACACGCTTCCAGAATAAATTATGGACAGGCACTTGGTTTATTGATACTATGCCGCATTTTATTTGGCAGCTTTCGTGGAAGGATGAGAGACAGAAGGCCTGAAATGTGGCGTGGGCGCGGCCAGGAATGGCGAGAAAAATGGAAGAACATGAGCGATGAAGAACGTGTTAAATTTCGCGAAGAGTGGCGGCAGCGTTGCAGAAGGCCGGGACAAGAATAATAATTTGATAAATGTGATCTGTAAAAAATTCGCCTGCTATTTTCATTACTTTACCTACACTTTTTGTGGCTAAACCTAAAACAAGCTCTATTTCCATTAGAAACAGGAATATTTTTGCGAACCAGTTGAATAGCCTGTTATATTAACATGGTGAAATTAAAATTGAATATCCAATAACATTTATGTTATAAAATACTGCTTAATAAAATGAAGAAAAAACCGGGAATTTTAAGTTTACTAAAGCCATATTCAGGTATTGTTATCCTGCTGATCGTTTTTACTCTGTTGAGTAACGGGATCAATTTATGGATACCTAAATTGATATCATCAGGTATAGATTCTTTTAGCATCGGGCAATTTTCTTACAATAAAATAATCGTACAATTTCTTTCAGCCGTCATCAGCATATTTATATTCACTTACGCGCAAAGTATTTTACAAACATACACCTCAGAGCGTGTGGCAAGAGACCTGCGCACAAAACTTTCATATAAAATATCCACGCAGTCTTATGCTTTTATACAGGAAGCAAATCCATCTAAATTATTGACTAATCTTACTGCTGATGTTGACTCGATAAAACTTTTTATATCGCAGGCAATTGTTTCTATCATTTCTTCGGTATTCATAATTGTTGGCGCGAGCATTTTATTAATAACCATAAACTGGAAACTGGCTTTGTGTGTAATTGCTATCATTCCAATCATTGGTATAACATTTTTTGTAGTGCTTAAAAAAGTACGCGCACTGTTTATACAAAGCAGGGCTGTAATAGACTGGCTGAATAAAGTGATCAATGAAAGTATTTTAGGCGCCGCTATTATACGCGTAGTAAACTCACAGCAATCTGAATACAATAAATTTTTGGAAGCCAATACAAAGGCAAGAGATTTTGGTTTATCTATTCTGAAACTATTTGCAGGCCTCATTCCTGTTATTACGTTTACTTCAAATATTGCAGCGCTTACTATATTGGCTGTAGGTGGTCATTTTGTAATAAACGGAAGCATGAGCCTTGGCAATTTTGCTGCGTTCAACAGTTATCTTTCTATGCTTATATTTCCAATACTTATTATTGGTTTTATGAGCAATGTAATTGCGCAGGCAACTGCTTCTTATCAACGTATCAGTAATGTAATTGAATCGCCTGATTTACCCGAAACAGGTACTATCACAAAAGAGTTGGAAGGTGCAATCGGTTTGCAAAACGTAAATGTTTTATACGGGCAAACGCCTGTGTTGAAAGATATATCTTTTGATGTTGAACCGGGTTCACGCATTGCAGTTATCGGACCTACAGCAGCAGGTAAAACGCAACTGTTGTACCTGCTTACAGGATTAATAAAACCTACATCGGGCATTATAAAATTTGATAGTAATTCCATTGAAGAATATAGCAGTGAATCTTTTTATAAACAGTTAGGATTTGTTTTCCAGGACAGCATCATTTTTAATATGAGCATCAGGGAAAACATTGCATTCAGCGATATCGTTACAGATGCATCACTCGAAAAATCAATTGAAACAGCAGAGCTAAATGATTTCATTAATAGCCTGCCTGATAAGTTAAGCACGGTTATTTCTGAACGCGGATCAAGTCTTTCGGGCGGACAAAAGCAACGGATTATGCTTGCACGTGCACTCGCACTGAACCCGAAAATTTTATTGCTGGATGATTTTACTTCAAGAGTTGATAACAATACTGAGAAGAAAATTCTTGATAACATACAAAAAAATTATCCGGGGCTAACCTTAATATCTATTACTCAAAAAATAAACACCGTTGAACAGTATGACCAGATAATTTTATTAATGCAGGGCGAGATCATAGCCATCGGTAAACATGAAGTACTCTTACACACCAGCCCGGAATATGTGCAGTTATTGAATTCACAAAAAAGTACCAGTAACTATGAACTACAATCTTAATGAAACGGATAATAAAAATAAGAAGGGAAAAGTTTCAACATGGTCGGCGCTTAGAAGTTTGCTGCAACTGATAACGCATGAAAAGAAAAATTTGCTGCTGGCTTTTTTCATCATACTGCTTAACTCATCGCTTAACCTGTTTGGCCCATTAATTATTGGTTATACCATTGACACGTATGTACAGCACAAAGATTATGATGGTGTGCTGTTATTTTCATCTGTTCTTTTGGTAATGTATCTAATTGGTTTATTCACAAGTTATTTTCAAACCAAACTCATGGGCAGCGTTAGTCAAAGAATGTTGTTCACTTTACGCAATACAATTTTTCATAAACTCCAATCATTACCGGTTGCATTTTTTAATGCCAACAAAGCCGGCGATCTTATATCAAGAGTGAACAATGATACAGATAAGATAAACGCTTTTTTCTCGCAGAGTTTAATGCAGTTTATCGGCAGTATTATGACAATGACCGGTGCAGGAATTTTTCTTTTGTCCATTCATTTTAACCTTGGTGTAGCAGCGCTTGCACCCGGCGTACTTATTTTGATATTTACAAAACTGGTTTCACCTTGGGTAAAGAAAAAGAACGCAATGAATTTAAAAAGTGTTGGTGGCATGAGTGGCGAAATACAGGAAAGCCTCAACAATTTTAAAGTGATCATTGCTTTCAACCGCCGCGATTATTTCAGGAAAAGATTTGAAGAAGCCAATCAACAAAATTATAAAACAGCTATTGGTTCAGGGCTTGCTAATAATTTGTTTTTGCCTGTATTTAGTTTGTTTTCAGGCTTTGCTCAAGTGATCGTGTTAACGTATGGTATTCATCTTATAGCTGTGGGAAGTTTTTCTGTTGGATTGCTTGTAAGTTATCTGGCGTATTCTACTTATTTCTATAATCCGCTACGGCAGTTGGCTGCATTATGGGCAAGCTTCCAGGTTGCCATTGCCGGTTGGGACAGGATAGCGAAAATTCTTTCTCTCGAAACAGATATTGTTACGGTCAATAATGGAACAACAGTATTATCCGATGCAGTGATGGAATTCAAAGATGTACATTTTGGTTATGATGAAAGCAAAGAGATATTGCATAATGTTTCTTTGAAATTATCAAAGGGAAAAACCTATGCATTTGTAGGACCCACAGGTGGTGGCAAAACAACTACTGCTTCACTGATTGCGCGTTTATACGATCCAACAACAGGAACGGTTTTATTGAATAATAAAGACATCCGATCTTTTACGCCCGAAGAACGCACGAAAAAGATCGGGTTCATTTTACAGGAACCATTCCTGTTTACAGGAACAGTAAAAGAGAATATTTTATATGGTAATGATGTGTACCAGGATTATTCTGATGAGCAGGTAGGGAAAGTGATAGAGGATGCCAACCTGCAAAGCCTTCTTACGGTTTTTGAAAACGGGTTACAAACAAAAGTTATATCCGGTGGCGATAATATTAGTTTAGGACAAAAGCAACTGATCGCATTTATGCGTGCAGTATTGCGCAATCCTGAAATATTAATTTTAGATGAAGCCACTGCCAACATTGATACCGTTACTGAACAATTGCTGGAAGATATATTGAACAAACTGCCCGAAAGCACCACGCGTATTATAATTGCTCATCGCCTTAATACTATTGAAAATGCCGATGAAATTTATTTCGTAAATGCAGGTGAGGTAACCCGCGCAGGTTCTTTCACAGATGCGGTTGACAAGTTGCTGCATAACAGAAGAGTGAGTTAGCACGTGCATGAAGGCATTTAAATATTCAATACCCAATATTCAATTTTCATTTCGTCTACAATTTTGATTATTGATTGTTGAATATTGGGTATTGAGTATTTATCCCGCTAAAAAAAATCTAACTGATTTAAAGTAATTTCTTTTCCTGTCCGTCTTTCCTAAAAACCATCTTTGTGAAAGCTGAACAACCGGTTAATAGTCCTTACGCTGTACATCGTGGCCCGCATCCGGGTATTCTTGCAGTAGTACATGTAGCATTATTTGCATCAAGCTTGTTACTGTTGGGTATTGCATCAAAAGGCGAAGCATTTCCAAATCCTTACAGAGATATTCAACAAGCACAATCATCATTATTAAAGTATATCGGGATAATACGTATAAATACATTTCTTCAGTTTGGTGCAGCCATTCCTTTAGGAATTTTTACAGCTGCTGCAATAAGTCGTTTACATTTTCTTGGTGTTAATGTTACAGGTGTCAACATCGCTTTGTTTGGTGGTATTGCTGCCTCCATTTTTATGACGCTTTCTTCTTTGAGTGCATGGATACTTACGCAACCGGGCATTGTTGATAACATCAACATGGTGCAGATCCTGCAATTTTTCAGCTTTGCCACAGGTGGTGTTGCATTTATAGTGCCGTTGGGATTATTAATGGCAGGTATTTCTGTGCCTTGCCTTTTCGGTCATTATACACCAAAATGGATTGCTATACTTGGACTTGTTACAGCATTAATTGCAGAACTTTCGTCTTTCAGCCTGCTATATTATCCTGCAAATTTTTTATTACCGGTTGCCCGCCTTGGTTCATTCGTATGGATGATCGCAACAGGTTTTACATTGGTCAAAAACAACGGGCAAATTAAATATGTGAAAGTGTAAAGTAATTTCTTTTGCTGCCCGTCTTCTTAATAAACAATCATTTAAAAATTGAAGTTATGAAGACGAGGCAGGTTTTAAAAGCCATATTAGCAGGAATAATTATAGGCGCAGCTTTATTCTTTATTCCGTTTCCGTTCAGGTTCTTTTTTATTTTCTTCCTGGTATTTTTCTGCATACGATTATTCGTATGGAGAAGATGGCGAAGAGGTAATTGGAATGATCATTACCACAGAAATTATTTCTGGAATCCATCTTACACACAACGCTGGCACAGCATGAGTGAGGAAGAACGCAAAACATTTATTCAAAAAATGGAGAAGGAATTATTTGCAACAAACATTGCAGCAGAATAAAATCATTCAACAATAAAATTATTAATCATGAAAAGAAGAGGCGGATTATTTTTTATAGGATTGATATCAGCCATTGCAACTATCATCAGTCTGAACATTGCTTTTGGCAGGTCAGGATATTATTATGAACGCTATCCTTACTACAATCGTTATCACCATTGCGATGAAAGATACGATCGCAATCGTGATGAAAGATCAAAACAAGATCATGATCGCCGAAGCGATTCAACAAACGGTAATTATTAAACAGAACAATAAAAACAAAAGAACAATTTATGTACAACAGACATTCATTCGCACCATTTAACGCCGCTCACGGAAGGCGTCATCATCCGTTTATGCAATCAATTTTTCGCGCACCGGTAAACGTGTATAAAACAGGCAGCAGTTATGAGTTGTTGGTGTTTGCTCCGGGCCGTGTAAAAGAAAATTTCAACGTAAAAACAAAAGGCACGGAGCTTACTGTTTCTTATATGCCGCCCGAAGGTTTAACATCGCCCGATTGGATAAAAAAAGAATATAGCCGCGGCGCTTTTGAACGCACATTCACTATTGATGAAAGTATTGATACGACAAACATCAAAGCAAATTATACTGATGGAGTGTTGCAGGTAAGTTTACCATTAATTCCCGGTAAAGAAACACCGCAGCAGGATATACCTGTTAATTAATTTAATCAACAGCAGATTAAAAGTTGTTTGAATAATTTTTTGTTACCAGCAAATGAACTCCGATCGAGCACGGTTGTGTCACTCCCTTGTGCTGCATAAAGAATGGCATCATCGGTTTACATTCCTAACTTCAATAATTAATTCAAACAACTTTAAGTTAAAAAGGCTTTCATCAGAGAGCCTTTTTAATAATCAATAAATCATAGTTTTAAAAATTATTACAACAACAATGAATGCAATTCAGAATAAACAAATAGCAATAGTTGGCGGCGGCCCCGGCGGATTAACACTGGCAAGACTTTTACATTTAAAGGGCGCTGCTGTAAAAGTATATGAACGTGATGTAAATAAAGATGTGCGCGTGCAAGGTGCAACACTTGATCTGCACGATGATTCGGGTTTAAAGGCTCTGCGTGAAGCAGGATTGATAGAAGCGTTTAAAGAAAATTATCGTCCGGGCGCAGATCGTATGAGTATATTGGATAAGCATGCAAACGTGTTATATAATGATAATACAAGTACAGAAAACGGAACATTTGGCGATGCATATTTTCGTCCTGAAATTGATCGCGGCCCGTTAAGAAAAATAATGCTGGAATCATTAGAGCCAAATACTGTGGTGTGGGATAGTTATTTTATCTCAATGAAATCAGTGAATAATAAATGGCAGCTTGAATTTAAGAACGGCTCAACCGCAACAGCAGATATTGTAATTGCTTCCGATGGAGCTAATTCAAAGATTCGCCCGTACATAACTTCTATAAAGCCATTTTATGTTGGGCTTACTGCCATTGAAGCCACAGTGTACGATGCTGAAATAAAAGCGCCGCAAATAAATAAGTTATTGAAAGGAGGGAAGCTGTTCGTTTTGAGTGATGCAAAAACTTTAGTCGTAAGTGCAAAAGGCGATGGCAGTTTGCAATTTTATCCTGCCTTTAAAGCTGATGAAAATTGGATTAATGACAGTGGAATTGATTTTACAAGCAATGAACACCTTGCTGATTGGTTTAAAAAAGAATATGCAGGTTGGAATGCAATATGGCTTGAGTTATTTGAAAATGCTGAACCAAATTTTATTCCACGCCCGCAATATTGCATGCCTTTAGATCAAACCTGGGAATCATTGCCCAATCTTACAATGCTGGGCGATGCAGCGCATTTAATGCCTCCGTATGCAGGCGAAGGTGTAAACATGGCAATGCTGGATGCGTTGGAATTGTGTAACTGTTTAACTGATCCATCTTTCAATAATACACAAGATGCTATTGCCGCATATGAAAAACAAATGCGCTCAAGAGCTTCTGAAGTTGCTAAGGAAACATTAGAACAAACTGCAGTTATGCATTCTGATGATGGTTTGAAAGATATGTTGAAGATGTTTGAAGAGTGGATAACACCATGAAAATATTTATTTACCGATCTGCAATTCCTGTTAAAGAGTTTTAGCAATCTTTTTCATTGCGACAGTATAAATTTGAAGTAAATGTTTCATCATGAAAAAGCTTCTGCCTGTTCTCTTAATATCAATGTATGCAGTAACATCGGAAGCACAACTAACAAGCATTCAGGCAGCACCTGTTGTTTCATTTTTTGGTAATGATGTAAGTAATGGTCATGATGTAAATAATTATGGCGGAGAATTAATTGCCAATTATTCTATTGATAAATCGATATCAGCAGGTGCCGGCTTGCAGTTATTGAAATTTACAGATCAATCAAATTTATCTGCACCGCTTTTTGCTACAGTAAAAGCATCTCTGTCTTCAAATAAATTCGTTTACTTCTTTCACATAGATCCGGGTTATGTCATCAATAATTATTATTCATCATTTATTGAAAAAGACGGGAATGGTGATTTTAAACTTGAATATAAGCATACCGGCGGCTTTTATTTAGGAACCGGGGCAGGAGTTCATTTAAAAAGTAAAGCTTCGCCATATATTAATCTTCAATATTCAATGTACCAGCTGAAATATTTACTGCGTGTAACTAATATTGGTACATCGCAGGGTGAAGATTACCCTGATAAAGGTTTTATGCGTGGTATAACAATTACTGCAGGTTTATGGCTTAATACAAAAAGACAATGATAAAATAATTTGTATTATCTAAACAGCAACGCTGCGATCACCGCGCCGATGATAGGCCCGAAAACGGGTATCCAGCTATGTTTCCAATCGCTGGTCCCTTTATTTTTTATTGGAAGAATAGCATGCATGATACGCGGACCTAAGTCGCGTGCAGGATTGATAGCATAGCCGGTTGGCCCGCCAAGGCTTAAACCCACACCAAATACAACAAACGCAACAGGCAATGCGCTTACAGAACCGAGAACATCTGAAGGAGCTATAATATGCAGCACCGCTACAACAAAAACAAATGTGCCGATGATCTCTGTTGCCAGGTTATAAAGAGGATTCCTGATGGCCGGCCCTGTACAAAACACAGCCAATTTGTTGGCTACATTATCAGTAGCATCAAAATGTTGTTTGTAAGCAATCCAAACAATAAATGCACCCAGCATTGCGCCTAACATTTGCGCAAGAATATATTCAGGCACCAACGACCAACTGAACTTGCCTGCGCAAGCCAATGCAATGGTAACCGCTGGATTCAAATGTGCATGGCTTGATGGAGCGCTTACAAGTACAGCTGTAAAAACAGCCATCGCCCAGCCTGTTGTTATCACGATCCAGCCGCTGTTAAAGCCATTTGTTTTATTTAATAATACATTGGCTACAACACCGTCGCCCAAAATAATTAATATGGCAGTGCCAACAAATTCACCGGTAAAAGCAGTCATACGTTAGAAGTTTAGATGTTTCAGTGTTTTATTTAGTTTCAATGTTCACAAGTTCACATGTTCACCAGTTATTTTTATTCCTCTATATATAAACATTTGAACTCGTAAACCTGTGAACTAATTACGGCAAATAATTTTTTGCAACATCCGTAAAGCTATCAATTTCGGTTTGTATCCACTCCTCATTTTTTTGTAAAACAGCCGCCATGGTTTTGGCTACGGTAGGTGCTGCCTGTAAGGCCTTTCTTACATCAAGAAATAACAATCTTGTTCTGCGCGCAAGTATGTCCTCAATGCTTACAGCCATTTCCTCTTCAACAAATTTTTTTATGTTCCCTGCTGAATAGATTTTTTCAACGGCATCGTCATAATTGATGGCATCAAATGCACTGCTGTGTATCGCAAGGTTTTTCGTAACCGGATGTTTGTAAGAAAACTTTGCAATAAATATGGCATTGTTTACAGCGTCTTCGGCCATCTTGCGATAGGTTGTCCATTTGCCACCGGTGATTGTTATCAGGTCAGATGTAGACACAATGATAATATGATCCCTGCTGAGCATTGAGGTATTTGTAACACCGTTTGTTTTTACCAGCGGCCGGAGGCCTGCGAACATGCTGCACACATCGTTAAGCGTGATATTGGTTTTTAAATAACGGTTGGCATGATTTAGTACAAAATCTATTTCTTCCTTTAATGGAACAGGTTCATCTGTTATGTCTTCTATTTCTGTATCTGTTGTGCCCAGCACCACTTTATTATGCCAGGGCACGGCAAACAATATACGCTTATCATCTGTTTTAGGTATCATCAACGCATGATCCCCGGGAAAAAACTTTTTATCAACCACCAGGTGAATACCCTGCGACGGCGTTACAATGTCTGCCACATCTTTATTATCCATCTGCAGAATATCATCGACAAAAACACCTGTTGCATTAATAACTGTTTTGCTTTTTATCTCAAAGGTTTTGTTGTTGACGTAATCATATGCAATAGCCCCACAAACTTTCTCCTGTTTGTCGGTTGGTTTAATTTTCTTTTTTAATAATGCTGTCGCCTCACAATAATTGATCAATACTGCGCCATATTGTACAGCAGTATTGGCAAGATTTATAGCAAGCCTTGCATCATCGAACTGGCCATCATAATAAACAATTCCGCCTTTCAGGTTTTTCTGATCAATAGCCGGAGATATTTTTTCTATTGTTTTCCTGCTGATGAATTTTGGTTTGCCTAAACTAAGCTTGGCAGAAAGAAAATCATACAATTTCAAACCAGTGCCGTAATATAATTTCTGCATGAAAGAGAATGACGGAATTATAAAACCAAGTGTATGCGCAACCGATGGAGCGTTCTTTAATAACCATCCTCTTTCTTTTAATGCTTCGCGCACCAGTTTAAGGTTGCCTTGTTCCAAATATCTTACACCGCCATGAATGAGTTTTGTAGAACGGCTTGATGTGCCTTTTGCAAAATCTTCTGCTTCTATTAATATAGTAGATAACCCCCGTGAAGCCGCATCAACGGCAGTACCTAAACCTGTTGCACCGCCACCGATTATCAATACATCCCATGTTTTGTTTTCATCAAGTTGAGATAACATGGAAGTTCTATTCATAAGCCCTCCTAAATCCTCCCTTCAGAGAGGACTTTTTTAGTGTAAAAAAAATCAAGGTGATTCATTTTATTCGATGTGGTTCTTGCCCCTCTCCACTTGTGGAGGGGGGATGGGGTGAGGTTAATTTATCACATAACTAATATTCCCATCCTTATCATCTTTCAACTGGATGCCAATTGCCAGCAACTCGTTGCGGATGCGGTCACTTGTTGCATAATCTTTTTTTGCACGGGCATCTTTACGCATATTGATGAGCAGATTAATAATGCCTTCCAGCTTATTATCATCTCCTGTTATGTGCAACTGCAAGCCAAGAATATCTTCAATGTATAATTTCATTTTATCCTGCAACAGGCCGAATGTTTCTGCACTCAATGCATCCGCTGCAACATGCTTGTCTTTTATACCATTGATCACAGGCACCAGTTCAAACATATTCGCCAATATTTTTGCTGTGCTGAAATCGTCATTCATAAAATCATCGAATTCACTTAAAAGCTTGTTCACTTTCGCATCAAGCTCTGCATTGGCTGCATTGGCTCGCGGCTCACCACTTACAGCCCGCAGCTTTTTAAGATTCTCATATGATTCACTCAAACGTTTCAAGCCTTTCTCACTCGCCTGCAATGCTTCATTACTAAAATCCAATGTAGAACGGTAATGTGTTTGCAGAATAAAAAAACGAATTACCATCGGGTGATACGCCTGTAACAATATTGGGTTATTGCCACTGAACAATTGCGTTAATGTAATTACATTGTTATAACTCTTGCCCATCTTCCTGCCGTTGATGGTGATCATATTATTATGGATCCAGTAACGGGCAGGAATTTTATCGTTGCAAACATTGCTTTGTGCAATCTCGCATTCATGGTGAGGAAACTGCAGGTCCATACCGCCGCCATGAATATCAAACTGCTCACCCAAATATTTTGTACTCATAGCAGAACATTCAATATGCCAGCCCGGGAAACCTTCACCCCACGGGCTTTTCCAGCGCATAATATGTTCCGGCGGTGCATTCTTCCATAAAGCAAAATCAGCCGTGTTACGCTTTTCTTCCTGGTTATCCAAATCACGTGTGGTGGAGATCATATCATCTAAAACTCTTCCGCTTAACATGCCATACGGTTCGCCTTTTTTTGAATAATCAGTATTATACTTTTCTACATCAAAATACACCGAGCCGTTGGTTACATAGCCATAACCATCTGCAATAATTTTTTCGATCATACCAATTTGCTCAACAATATGGCCGGTTGCTGTAGGCTCAATTGTGGGGTCAAGATTATTTAACTGGTGCATGGCCCAATGATACAGGTTGGTATATTTCTGCACCAGTTCCATCGGTTCCAGTTTTTCCAGTATCGCTTTCTTCGAAATTTTATCTTCTGCAGCACGGCCTTCTTCTTCAAAATGCCCTGCATCGGTAATGTTGCGCACATAGCGAACCTTGTAACCCAAATGCATCAGCCAGCGATACACAATATCAAATGTAACATACGGCCGTGCATGCCCCAAATGGCTTTCGCCGCTCACCGTTGGTCCGCATACATACAAGCCCACATGCCCCGGCGTAATGGATGTAAAAACTTCTTTTTCCCTCGTTAATGAATTATAAACTTTCAGTTCGCTCATTTACTAAATATATTTTGGGGTTACAAGCTACGGTTCTTCGTGGCATCGTTTCTTGCGTCGCAACACTTGTGCTGTAGTATTTCATGGCAGCTTCAGTCTCGGATGCAAGTGCTGCAAAAATCAAAGCATTTTTTTGATTGAACAATAAAATTTGAAAGTGGCTTTTTAAAAAAATTGGTTGTAACAGTAATTACTATCTACATTTATAGGAACTGTTATTATGAAACTTGCTTCACAACTTACCAATACTTTCCTTGTTGCATTTTTTATTCTTTTATTTATCACCGGCTGTAAAAAAACTGATGTTCAACCTTTAAATACTGCGCAGGTAAATACTGTACAAGTTTCTGAAAATGATGAAATATCACTTTCTAAAGAAGGAAATACAACAACATTCGTTCTGCGTCCGGCTCCTAAAACCAGCCAGGATGTTTATGTATGCCAATGGAATGGTACTGATTTAGGTAATGAAAATGGAGTTGATGAACTTGCTATTAACGCATGGACCGATGAAGGGTTACCATTTAATTGCAGTGCCTATATCAGGTTTGATAGCCTTGCAATAATTCCTAAAAGTTCTGTAGTGAAAAGGGCCAGGCTTTACTTATATACTCCTTCATCTTCCCGCAGTACTCCACAAGGCAATAGCGGTGATAATGCTTGTTATGTTCGGGGAGTTACACAACCCTGGTACGAATCTTCCCTGTCTTATAACAACCAGCCTGCTGATACGAACTTATATCAAGCTATTTTAACCCCATCATACAGTCAATGGAATGACACTGCTGTAGTTGATGTAACTTCATTGGTTACGTATTTTGTAAAACATCCCAACAAAAGTTTTGGCTTTCATATTACGTTAGTTGAGCAGGCTATTTATCGTTCATATATTTTTGGAAGCTCAGAACAGCCTGAAAGGCAGTATCGTCCTAAGATTGTTGTAATTTATCAGTAGAGACAATTAATACAAGTTATTTCTTCCGCCTTTTTTGATATTCTTTATCAACAATAAGAAAACTGCGCATATCATCTTTCCACTCCAAACCACCTCCCGCGCACTCCGCCACTATACATTTCCACTTAAAATGCCTTTCCGCGCAGCCCCACAATACATCCCGTTGCAAATATGCTTCCCCGTACAGTCCGCGAATACATTTGTTCACTTAAAATGGCTTGCCTGACTGCGCGGGAATATACTTTTCCATGCAAAATGAATTCCCGGGCAAAATTGATTGTTGATTTTAGAATTTTTTCTACATTTAAATTCTAAAACCACTTAAAAATGAAACAATTCCTTTACTCTCCGGACGCCGCTATAGGCGGCAGCGAAACAACTGTTTCCACACCTACAGACACACACATTCGCCACGCAGCCAATTTGCCAAATAAAGATGCTGCTTTACTTGCCGTAAGTGAATCGGTAAATACCAAATGGGCGACCAGCAGTTTTGTGGCGCTTGTATGGAAAACGCAGGCAGATTTTGCAAACGATGTATCGGCTTTTGAAACGCAACTGGCAAACCGGAATACAGAAAGCGGTAAGCGCAGCCAGCACACGCAGGATCTTGAAAACCTTGATACTTCCATTGAAGATGCGCTGCCATATGTAAAATCGTATATAGCGGAAAAGTTTGGTCCGCCGGATGCAAGAGCGTATTATGCTGAATTTGGTATTGTGCATCGCCACCGCACTTATGAATTACCGGAAGACAGGCAACGCCGTAAAGATGCATTGCGCATGATGGTGGATGCAGTTACGGCAAACGGTTTTGATACCAAACAATACGGCACCGCCTGGTGGACGGATATTAAAACACGGTATGATGCTGCATTGGCTGCTGCTGCAACAGGCACCGGAAATATAAGTGGCAGCGTCAGCGGACTGGTTACATTGCGTACCACCCTGCGCCGCGTATTGCACAGCATATTGTTATTGCTCGAAGCCAACTATCCCGATACTTTTGAACAGGTAAGAAGGGAATGGGGTTTTCAGAAGGAGACTTACTGATCTTTGATTGCGCAAATACAGCCAATTCCGGTTGTATTTGCGCAATTGGGTTTTGTATATTTGAGAGTAAGCGGTTTTCAAAAGCATTTTGCAATGAATAGCATATTTCTGAACACTCTTTGGAAAAACTTTGCGGCTGTTATTGATATGCTCAAATCTGTGATTTCTAAATGCCCTGATAAAATTTGGGAAGAAGAAAAGAAATTTTACTACGTCACATATCACATAGTAATATTTTTAGACTACTATCTTTCCAATCCTGTAAAAGACTTCAAACCATTCCTGCCTTATACACTATGCGATACCAGTCATTTACCCGAAGGCGCAGTTGATGATGTTTTACCGTGCGAATTTTATTCAAAAAGTGAAATGCTGGTTTATATAAATAAGATCCGTGAAAAGTGCGAAAAGCTTATCTGCTCATCACCGCCTGAAAAATTTACTACCAAATGGATTGATGAAGATGAAATAAACCTCCATGGGTTATCTCCTTCAATAGTGAGTAATTACAGCTTATTGGAAATCCTGTTTTATAATTTCAGGCATGTACAGCATCATGTTGGCCAGTTAAATTTATTACTCAGGCAAAGTGCTGATATTGCAGCAGACTGGATTTCTCAATCAGGCTGATAAAATCAAAGCATTTTTTGATTGAGCAGTCATTATTCACTTTGTGCAGGTTCAATATTTCTCATTTTTTGGTCATGTATATCCTGCAGAATTCCGTAAACACGTATATGCACACCATTCACCATTTTAGTTTCTCCTTTTGTTCTCACCCATCTTTCATGTCCTTTGGCCGTAATAATTTTTAATTCCACATCAAACGGTATTCCCTCTTCCATTGCCTTCCTGAATAATGATACGATCGTATTCCGATCTTCTCCATCCTTATAAAAATTGATCGCAGTTCTCAGATCGGGAACAAAATCCGAAGGCACTTCATGTATTTCTTTTGTAACAGGTGTCCAGGTGAACTTATTCCTCAACAGATCAATTTCCCAACCTCCAACACGGGCAACCTTACTGGTTTGTGTATATAGCTCTATTGATTTTTCTAATGCTTCTTTTGTTTCAAACAGCTCTCTGTTCTTTTTTCTTAATTCCAGCAATTTTACTACCTGGCCGGACAGTGCTTTCAGGGCTTCATATTGTTCTACATTAAGGGTTCGTGGTTTTTTATCTATTATGCAAAGCGTTCCGAGCGCATAACCTTTTTCAGTAACAAGCGGTACACCGGCATAGAATATAGCATTTGGTTCGCCGGTAACAAAAGGGTTATCAGCAAAACGTACATCCAACCTCGTATCAGGCACTACCATTATGTTTTGAGGTGTGTTGATCGCATGCGCGCAAAACGAAAACTTTCTATCTGTTTCCCGTACATCTGTACCATGATTTGATTTGAACCATTGCCTTGAGGAATCTATTAAAGTAATTAATGAAATAGGTGTGTTACATATCTGTGAGGCGATCATTGTAAGATAATCGAAATCTTTTTCAGGTAATGTATCGAGTATTTCATATTCATATAAGGCTTGCAGTCTTTGTAGCTCATTAGTTGGAATTTGTGGGGTAACCATTTCAAATGTGTATTCAATAAAATTACAATACTTTCCTTTTGCAGCATCGGAATAAACTTTTTCGTTTTTGCGTCTTTTGACGCAATGAATCTTTTTTATAAAAAATACTTTTGCAACTGTCTAAAATGATGGGCCGCAATCAGTGTGAGAGATTTATGTGAAAAATTAACAGCTAGGGCGAAGTGTAAACTTCGCCTTTTTTTATGATGGATACATTTTGTGTCAATTGACGCAGTACTTTTTCTAAACCGAAAATAGCTTTGCAGTAAAGCAAAAGTGTGACAGTAGCAAAACAAGACAACCTGGTTCCCGTAAAAGTATTGGTGAGTAATTCGCATATTCATCTTGAATTATTTGAAAGCAATGGCGGAAACCTGTTTCTTTCTTCCACAGCAAGCAATCCCAAAGGCATAGTGTATTATGCAGTCACACCTTCCTTGTTTTGTGCATTCCTGGAAAATTTGATCAGCCTTCAAACCATGTTTAATGCAAGCCCTTCCATTTTTGTAGAGATAAACAGTAATAACAAAACAACTTTATACTCCCGCAGTGATATAGATATAGTATTAACATCAGGAGAAAAAAGCATAAAGCAACTGGTTAACCATTGCCCGATAGAAGTGTGGTAACAGTTAAAAATACCAATCGTTCCTGCTGAATTAACCAGATAGCAGACTTTCTTTCATAAAACTTAATTATATTAAAAAGCTTCAGGTTTATTAGAAGATTGCCTTATTTTCATCCAAAATAAAATTGAAATCTTTTGTTAGGTTGAGAATTACTAATCTATAAATAACGCCTTATGCTTAAAATATTTTGTATTGGTTTTGTGGGATTTTTTATCGCTTGCCTGCTTAGCTGTGGTCCATCAAGGAAAGCATCAACAGTAGATGTCATCGCTTCATGGGTAAATAAGGAGAAAATTCCGGCCAACCCCGGTAAAAGTGTTTTTATTACTGTTCTCACACAGAATATGAATGTAAGATCAGAGTTGGAAAATGAGTTGACGTCAGTAGCTAAAGCAAACGGAATTAAAGCAGTGAGAAGCCTGAGTGTTTTAACGCCTGTAACCGGTGTTCCTGACTCTATAGTAATTCCGATTTTTATAAAAAAAGTAAATGAATCAGGTTGCAGCAGCGTGTTGATCGTTTCATTACTCGATTCAAAAAATGAAACAAAATACATAAAGGGTTCATCTTATACGTATGATCCTCTTGCCTATAACGGATTTTACGGAACCTATCCTACCTACGTTGCTTCTACATACAGCACCATATCTACACCCGGATATTATGTAAGCGACAATACCTATTACATAGAAAGCAATCTTTATGATGTGGCCACGCAAGGCATACTTTTTTCCATTCAAACAAAAGCTGTAAATCCCGACGACATCAATAAAGCAAGCCACGAGTTTGCAAAAACGCTTGTGGATGAATTAAAAGACAATGGGTTGCTTAAAAAGAAGTAATCTTAACCTTATCTTCATTCATTACAGAATCATTTACAATAAATGAAAAGAAGATTTTATTTTTATTGCATATTATTCAGTAAAACAATATCAGTATGACAACCAAAACTGTCAACATTACTTATTGGATAGCTACCATAATTTTCGCCGCATTGATGCTGTTTTCTTCTGTTGGCGGATTACAACCTTCACAACAAGCCATACAAATTTTGCACGACGGGCTTGGTTACCCCATATATTTTATTCAGTTCATCAGCTTCGCAAAACTGTTTGGCGTTATTGCTATTCTTATTCCGGGTTTAAATAAAACTGTAAAAGAATGGGCATATGCGGGTTTGTTCTTCGATCTTGCCGGAGCCGTGTATTCAGGCATTGCAGCTACTGGCAAATTTGACCCGATGATACTTACCTTATTTGCATGGATCATTCCCGGCATTATTTCATATTATTTCTGGCATAAGAAAATACAGCGATAGCAAATTTCGCTTTCCAGGAAATAAAGATTGAAGCAAGTGTTACACCACATACATCTGTTGATGCATGAATGTTAAATAAGAAACCGAAAAGAGATAATGCTTTGCTAAGTTGTTTAGATTTGAGGAGAAATGTATTTTGCCATCCGGAAGAACTATGAAGCGCTTATTTCTGCCACTCCTGCTTATTATATGCGTGCAGTTTGCGCATGGCCAGAATAACAAATGGTTTAAAGGCACCTGGTATGGCTCAGCAAGTTTTACAACTGCGCATATCGGCATAAAAGTTCCTGTTCGCATAGAAGTTGATTCTGTTGATGACCTGCATTTTTCAGGGCGTTTTATTTATATGTATCCTGCAGATACCACTTCAAGGCTTATTAAAACGTTTTCGGGAAATCTTAGAGGTGCATTGATAACCGTTAATAAAGGCGGAGAGATTTTTTTGCGTGATCAGCGTACCCGAAGTTTCTGGAGCGATTGTGCAGCATGTGATGAAACAGCCCAGCTCTCTTCAAACGACAGTACATTTTTTCTTACAATAACTACGGCCCATTGTGGCGACAGTTGTAATGGCGAAACTGTTGTTTCGCGGGCAATTAATCACTATAATGTTGAAACATCCACCCAAATCAAAAAGTTCATTGCACAAGCCAATGCACCTTCTATAGCTGTAATTAATACAAATAAGAAAACAAAAAAAACAACACAAAAAATTACTGCTGTTGTTACAAATAATCTCAATGATATAAATCATGTGAATGCATCCTCATCAACTGTCTCAAATGCAAACCAGCAACAGGAAAATAAAAACGCAAACCAACATACGGCTGATTCAGTAACATTAAACTATATATCCGGTTCAGTCAATAATGCATCTGCACAAAACATAATAAACAATCCTCCAAATTTTGCTGATACCATCGCTCACGTTGCTACAAAAGGTGCATCAGTGGAAATGATGAACAAAGAAATTGCAGACACTGCAATACAGGCAAGAATACATCGCAAAACAGATCTTGTAAATACTTTACAGATAACCACATCGCATATAAAAGTAGAGCTGTTTGATAACGGTGAAGTAGATTCTGATGCCGTATCTGTTTATTACAATGGCAGGTTAATTATAAACAATGCAGTTTTAACTACCAAAGCCATTACATTTTATATTGATGCATCTGCAACAAACCGTCATCTCGAACTTACTTTAATAGCAGAAAATGAAGGATCAATACCACCGAATTCAGCGTTAATGCGTGTTACCGCAGGCGATAAACAATATCAATTGTTCATAAGCACAAGCTTAACGAAGAATGCAAAAATTGCCCTTGATTATATCGGCAACTGAAAACAATAAACTATTAACTTTTCATCAATCACTGTTTTTTTGCTATGTCGTAGCTTAGCTTTTTATGAAGCATTATATTTTACTATTTATTTCATTATCTTTTTCTGTTTCAATATTTGCGCAACCTGCTGCGGGCGATTCGGTATTCAGCAAGGTAACTACAAAGCGGGCGAGAGTTGCACGTTACAGCTATTTGCTCGACACTACTATCAAACAATACCTTTTGGATCCTCTGAATGAAGACAACGAAGGCGAATGGAGTGAAGCGTTTTGGGGGATGGAATTATTGCAATACAAAGATGACTTTACCAAACAAAAGCTGGCAGTTGCATGGAGCAAAGCAATACAGCTTTCAGATGAATTTCAAAAGGATTTATTGGAAGCAACCTTTAGTTTGTACGTAAAAGAATTTAAGCCACAGGTATTGCAGTTAATGCATCAAACAAAATCGTCGGGTATTTTTATTCGCTGTGCCGAATATGTATTGAGAGCAGATCCCGTAAATGGCAAGGCAACAATAGCCACATTGATACAACAAAAATTTCCTGCAGATACCAGTACAGGAATGCAGATATTAAAAAGCCGTATTGCAAAAAAGGTACAGCCGTTACCTCCTTTGAAAGATATTTTCAATAAAGATTTTTTGAGCGGTCAAACAATTATATACAGTTTGCAGAGAAGCAATCGTGATTACGCAGGGCTTGTTATCATACGCCAACCGGATGGTTCATTTTTAAAAGATTCATCGGGCAATTATTTTCATACATCACAATTGGCAAGGGCCATAACAGCGTATCCTTTTTATATAACCAATGGCAATACACCACAAGGTATTTTACGCTTTAGCGGCTTTGATGTATCAAGACTTTTATTTATTGGTCCTACACCTAATCTTCAATTGCAATTGCCGTTTGAAGCATCAACTTCAGCATTCTTTGCAGACAGTACGCTTAACGTATTATGGAGTGCTGCACTATATGCATCTTTGTTACCTGCTTCGTGGAAAAATTATAATGGTATTTATGAAAGTTTTTATGCAGGTAAAATGGGCAGGAGTGCAGTGATAATGCATGGCACTACCATTGACCCGGAATTTTATAAAGCAGAAACCTATTACCCGCAAACACCCTCGTTTGGATGTTTGTGCAGTTATGAGCAATGGAACGATTCGGGTTATCGCCTTAACAGCAACCAGCAAAAAATTGTAGATGCATTGAACAGTATTGGAAGCAGCAGTGGATATGTTGTAGTGATCGATCTGAATGATAAAAAAAACAAAGTTGATATTACTGAGATCAAAGATTTGCTGGATGAAGAAGACCGGTAAACGCTGTCATACATTATCAGAATAAAATTAGTTTATGTAATTACGTATAGCTGAAAAGCCTTACCCTTAATCCATTGAAAAATTTACTGGCTTACCTTTACTAAAATTAAGATTGAGTATGACGACGACAATGATAACCTGTCCTTCGTGCGGAAATGAGTTTGAACCTACCAATGTGATCAGGGAACAAATTCAGGCTGAATTAAGAGTGCAAATGAAAGAGTGGCAATTAAGAAAAGACGAAGAATACAAACAGAAAGAATCTTCACTTCAACAACAACTGCATGTTAAAGAACAGGAAGCTAATAAACGTATGGCGGAAGAAAGAAAAAAACTGCAGGCGGAATTAGAACAATCAATAAAAAAATCTGTAAGTGCAGATTATGAAAATCAACTGAAGTTATTGCAGCAATCTGCAGCAGATAATGAAGAGAGATTAAAAGAAGCACGGCACAAAGAATTTGAATTCATACAAAAAGAACAGCAGTTAAAACGCAAAGAAGAAGAACTTGAATTGAGCATGCAGAGAAAAATTATTGAAGAACGTGAAAGACTTTCCATTGAAATAAGAAAGATAGAAGATCAGAAAAAAGAACAACTGGAAAATGATTATAAATTAAAGCTTGCAGAAAAAGAAAAGCAACTGGAAGATCAGAAAAAACTGGCGGAAGAAATGAAACGCAAAGCTGAACAAGGCAGCATGCAGTTACAGGGCGAAGTGCAGGAATTGTTATTGGAAAATATTCTGCATGCTACTTTTCCACATGATAAAATTGTTCCGGTTGGTAAAGGAGTGCGTGGGGCAGACTGCATTCAAACCGTATGCAATCCATTCGGAAATGAATGTGGAAAAATTATTTACGAAAGTAAACGCACTACTAATTTTTCTGCTGAGTGGATTGATAAATTAAAAGCAGATATGCGCAGCCAGGGTGCAGATATTGCGGTGATAGTTACCCAAACTCTACCAAAAGATATGGAGCGTTTTGGAGAAAAAGATGGTGTATATATTTGTACTTTTACAGAAGTGCGCAGCCTCGTTACAGTTTTACGCACAAGCATTCTGAAAATTTTTACGTTAACCAAAAACCAGGAAAACAAGGGCGACAAAATGCACATGTTGTACGATTATCTTACAGGTAACGAATTCAACGAACAATGGAAAGCAATACGGGAAGGTTTTATGCAAATGAAAATCAGTATACAAAGAGAACGCGATGCAATGGAGAAACTTTGGAAAACAAGAGAAAAGCAGTTAGAAAAAGTTTTATTAAGTGCTGCGCATATTAGAGGATCTGTTGAAGGAATTGCAGGAAGCGATGCAGTTAATCTTAATCTTTTAGAAGACGATAGATATAATTTGCTGGATTGATCATCCTGTCTGGAAGATATTAAAACAAGTTGGCATGATATTTTAACACATACCATGCAGCTAAGGAAGCAAAAACACTCTCTTAAAAACAAAATCTATAATTTATGAAAAAGACTCTATCTGTTTTAGCAGTTTTATTATTGTTGTTAACCCAAAAAACTCACGCCCAGCTTGAAAAAGGAAATGTATTAGTTGGTGCAGATATGGCTAATTTTAGAATAGCACTTAAAGCAGGCCAGTTAACAGAATTACAAATAACACCCAGGGCTGCGTGGTTTATTAAAGATAATGTGGCAATTGGACCTTATGTAGGCTTGGACTATTCTGCTGTTAAAGATAGTTATGACAAGTTTGTTTATGGTGTTGGTGGATTTGGTCGTTACTATGTAAATAAGCCTAATTTAAGTCCTCTGAAGCATGGGCTTTTTTTCGGTGAGGTAAACGCAGGCATTGGAGGCACAAATTTTAATGGTAAAACACCTGAGAACCCAGATTATTCCACAAATGGTTTAGATCTTGGTTTTGGTGCAGGCTATGCATATTTTATTACTACCAATATCAGCTTCGAGACACTATTAAAATATAATGGAACGTTAGGCTTTGGACAGGAAGCATATACAAATTATCTGAATTTGGCACTTGGCTTTGCTATTTATCTTCCAGGCAAATCAACAATGCATAAAGTTGAAAATGATGTAAAATAATTTTTAAACTTTGTAAAAAAGGGGCCGTTTTTATAAGGGATTTTTTTCATTGCATAAATTCAGCAATTAAAGAATGAAAATGATGTGTTCCTTTTTCATGCTTTACAGAATATCTTCCCTGTTTATAAAAACGTGAACGAATTCCTTTCTGAACATTTTGCACAACTTCTTCATCTTCCAGTTCAACTGTATTCAAACCGCTTCCCGCTCCTTTTTCTAATTGGGTTGCATCGATTACGTACGTTAAAAAGCGAACGCGGCATTTGCTTACATCTAAAGGCTCAACAATATTCACAGATAAACCCCAGGGATAAAAATTGAACATCATGTTCGGGAAAACCCATAAATAATAAGCTGCCACATCTTTACCAAAATCAGGCGAAGTTGATGGCAGGTTAAAACACACATCACCTTTTTTGCCAATGCCTAATTGCAAATTAGAATAACGAAAAACTTCCGTAGTGTATTCGCCAAAATCAAGCACCTGGTTTAAACCTGCATGCACAAAAGGAATGTGGAAACCTTCTAAATAATTTTCGCAATACAAAGCCCAGTTTGCTTCAACATAATAATCTTTTGAAAGATCAGGATGAAATTGCAGATCCTTTACAGGGAACCATTCAATGCGTTGCATCATTTCACTAAAAAAATCCTCAGGTTTATATGCTGAATGCAAACTTATAAATAACAACTCACCAAAACTGAATAAAGGAAGTTGATGCAGGTTATCTTCTTCTGTTGGAAAATTTTCTACTTCTTTAAACTCAGGCATCGAAATAAATTTTCCATCAAGCTGAAATAATCTTCCATGATAACTACACTTAAGCTGTTTTAGCTTACAAGGTTCGTGCACCATTAAATTACCGCGGTGTGTGCATACATTACTTAAACAATGCAATCTGTTTTGATTGTCTTTTGTAAGCAGCAAAGGTTCGTTCAAATAATTTTCAAGTAATGTAAACGGATAAGCATCTCCGGGTTCTTTCACTTTACTTACATCACCAATAAACTGCCATGATGGTGCAAAAATTTTTTTTTTCGCATCTTCATAACATTGCTTATCAGTATAAAAACTTGTATCAATTGTTTTGGCTCTGGCAATATCCGGGTCAACAAAAAATGAAGGCATAAATGATTTTTGTTTAAAAGTAATTATGATTTTGTTATTTGGAAGTCTGGAAACTACAAGTGTTCGAAACCTTAATATAAGAATTTTCCTTTTTTCTGTAAGAAGTTGATGTCTATAGCTTATCTATAGCTAAGTTATAGCTTACTTAAGGCTGGTTAAATCCTGTGATAAAGGCATACATACCTATGGCAAATCAATTGGTAATGCATGTTTATATTCTTCCGGGGCGAAGTGTTAGCCATAAACGGAAACCTTACCGTAAACTCTATGATCACTTTACAGATTTTATTTTTACACTGAGTGGTTTTACGTGACGCTTATGCTACCTGGTTCGGTGAAGATTCCGGACCTCCCGGCGAAGTTTGCAATCCTATGTATCCGAAATTTTAAAATCCTTAAGGAATGAATTCCTTCGGAATTTAATCTCTTTTTAATATCACTTTTTCTACAATCATATTAGCCTTTCTGGCCTGGTTTATTAATAGTTTCAGGTTATGAGATTCCCACTTTTCCAAATGGCTGAACAGGTCGTGGGAATGACGTATAAAGAGGTTTATTTATTCATTGCTGCTTACAACAGCAATAAGAACATTCGTACATCATGGCAGCAATGAATAAACGCAAATGCAGCAAATTTTTTTGTTAGCTTATATTTGCCGCCCGGTTTGATTTGTGACCGCCGGAAAATCAGAAATCAAAAAATCAGAAATCATACATTACAATGAGTGCGCATTTATCTGAGCAGGAAATTATCCGCAGAAGCAAACTGGAAAAATTAAAAGCATTGAACATCGAGCCTTATCCTGCGGCGTTGTACCCGGTTACGTATTATTCAGCCGATATAAAAAATGCATTTTCTGAAGAAACAAAAGAACAGTTCAGCAATGTTTGTGTGGCAGGAAGAATAATGAGTCTGAATGATAAAGGCAAGGTGTTTTTTATTAAGATACAAGACAGCAAAGGAATTATTCAATTATATGTTCGCAAGGATGATGTTTGTGCTGGTGAAGACAAAGCATTGTTTGATGAAGTGATAAAACATTTAATTGACCTTGGTGATATTATCGGCGTTACCGGTTTTGTTTTTATTACAAGAACAGGCGAGATTTCTATTCATGCAAACAGCTTTACGTTGCTCGCAAAATCATTGAAACCATTGCCGGTTGTTAAGCGTGATGAAGAAGGAAATGTATATGATGAAGTTACCGATCCTGAATTCCGTTACCGCCAGCGTTATGCAGATCTTATTGTTAACCCTGAAGTAAAAAATGTTTTTCTTAAGCGCACGCAACTCATCAACACTATGCGTAATTTTTTAAATGACCGCGGTGCTTTGGAAGTTGATACACCGGTGCTGCAATCTATTCCGGGCGGCGCTGCAGCAAGGCCGTTTGTTACACATCACAATGCTTTGGATATTCCTTTGTATTTGCGTATTGCAAACGAATTGTATTTAAAAAGACTGATCGTTGGCGGCTTTGACTGGGTATATGAATTCAGCCGCGATTTCAGGAATGAAGGCATGGACAGAATGCATAACCCTGAGTTCACTATTCTTGAATGGTATACCGCATACAAAGATTATTTCTGGATGATGGAAACAACAGAACAATTATTTGAGCAGGTTGCATTGGCTTTGCACGGAACAACAGACGTAAAAGTTGGAGATAATATCATCAGCTTTAAAGCGCCCTTCAAACGCATCAGTATTTACGATGCAATAAAAGAATATACAGACTTTGATGTAAGTGAAATGAGTGAAGAACAATTGTTCGAAGTATGCAAACAACTGCATCTTGGTGTTGACAAAAGCATGGGTAAAGGCAAATTGATCGATGCAATTTTTGGAGAAAAAGCAGAAGGTAATTTTATTCAGCCAACATTCATTATTGATTACCCTGTTGAGATGAGTCCATTGACAAAAAAACATCGCGAAAAAGCTGGATTGGTAGAAAGATTTGAGCTGATGATCAATGGCAAAGAATTAGCCAATGCTTACAGTGAGCTGAATGATCCGATCGATCAACGTGAAAGATTTGAAGAACAATCCCGTTTAATGGAACGCGGCGATGATGAAGCTATGTTCATTGATGATGACTTTTTACGTGCACTTGAATATGGAATGCCGCCAACAAGTGGCATTGGCATTGGCATTGATCGTTTATGCATGTTGATGACGAATCAGCCTTCCATACAAGATGTTTTATTGTTTCCACAAATGCGACCAGAGCGAAGGGGTGATGAAGCTTAGCCGGAGCATTCACGAGTACCTTTAA
>JABDAV010000027.1 GCA_013289015.1 Bacteroidota bacterium
CATTGATCTCACATCCTGCATCCATGAGCCATTATGGTGTTTCAAGAGACGAACGTTTAAAGTTCGGCATTACTGATGGCCTGATAAGAATGAGTGTTGGGCTTGAAAACATCGAAGACATCTTAACAGACTTTGATAACGCATTGCAATAATTATGAGCAAACGAATTGCTATCATCGGTGCAGGCATAAGCGGGCTTTCATGCGCTTACCTTTTAAGCGAAAAAAATTACAACATAACTGTTTTTGCAAAAGATTTTTCACCTAACATTACTTCAAACCGCGCTGCTGCATTTTGGTTTCCTTATCATATACGCAACGATAAAAGAGGTATTAACTGGTGCCGCCGTTCTTATGCTTTTTATGAACAACTTGCTATAGATGCCAACACAGGTATCAGCATGAAAAAATTAATAAAAGTATTGCGGAAAGGTGTTGTTGAAGAAGAGCCTGTGTGGGTTGAATTCATGCCTCCGGGTGCATGTAAAATTATTCCGCAGGAAGAATTAGTGCCCGGTGTTTTTAAAGCATACGATGTTTTGGTTCCGTTAATTGAAACGCAGCTATTTCTTCCTTATATGCAAAATATACTGGTTGAAAAAGATGTTGTTTTTAAACAAAAAATCATCAGCAGTTTCAGCGAGCTTTCTTCTTTCGATATAATTATAAATTGTTCTGCTTTAGGTGCGCGCGAATTGTGCAACGATAAAACAATAATTCCTGTACGCGGCCAGGTTGCATTAGTTGAAACTGATACCAGCAGGCCTGTATATCTTGATAACGAAATGCCTTTATACATTGTTCCGCGAAAAGATGCAATGATCGTTGGGGGCACTTATGAAGAAAATGTTTTTGAGGAAAAAACAGAACCTGCAACCATTGAACGCATTTTGCAAACTGCATATAATGTGTTTCCTGAATTGAAAGAACGAGAAGTAATTGGCAGCTGGGCAGGGCTTCGTCCATACAGAAGTGAGGTAAGAGTAGAACATGAAGCCGGCACAAACATCATTCATAATTATGGTCATGGCGGAAGTGGTTTTACGCTTGCATTTGGCTGTGCTGAAGAAGTTGTGCATTTAACAGAAAAAATAAATTAATTGAATGAGCATACAAATTCGCAAAGCGGTTAAAGAAGATTGTGCAAGATTGCTTGAATTGATAAAGGAGCTTGCAACATTTGAAAAAGCGCCGGATGAAGTAACGGTTACACTGGATCATTTTATTGAAAGTGGTTTTGGTGAAAAGCCTGTGTGGTATGGATTTGTGGCCGAAGACGAAGGCGTTATTGAAGGCTTCTCCAATTATTATATTCGTTATTCAACATGGAAAGGCCAGCGCCTGTATCTTGAAGACCTTATTGTTACAGAACAAGCGCGCGGCAAAGGAATTGGTAAATTATTATTTGATCGTTTGATTGAAGAAGCAAAAGAAAAAAAGTTTAATGGTATTGTTTGGCAGGTATTGGATTGGAATGAACCTGCTATCAACTTCTATAAAAAATACAACGCAAAGTTTGATGATGAATGGGTGAATTGCAGCATAGAGATTGGTTAGATTTGATAATCTAAAAAAAGCACTATGAAAAAGACCTTGCTTCGCTTGTTTATTTTTTTTGTTGTGTGCTCATCAAAAATATGTGCGCAGCAAACATTTTCGGATGCATTTAAAATTGAAAATGGATTCACACTGCGTGGAATAATTGTTCAGGCAACAAACAGCAATTTTTTAACTGCTATAAGCATAGACTCTGGCCTTTATATAACGCGTCTCAGAAAAACGGGTGGTATTTTATGGGAAAAATTATATGGAACGGGTACAGGTGAAAGCGCCGATATAAGCGAAACGCCTGACAATGGATTTGTATGTTACGGTTATATGAATAATACTATAACCGGTAATCACCAACTTACTTTATTTAAATGCGATAGCACCGGCAAAATTGAATGGTCGAAAAGTTTGCAGGTAGATTATAATGATTATTACATCTATGCAGAGCTGCTAATGGTAGATTCAAAAGGTAATTATGTTATAGTTTATCAAATGCAGTCAAAATTTACTTATGCAACAGAACAAATGCGGTTATTGAAATTCGACAACGCCGGTAACATAATATTTGAAACAGGATTTAAAAATTTGTTTGATCAATCTTATCAATACCTGCATGTAAATGCTATTACCGAATCTTATAATGGCGGATATCTTATTGCGCTCAATTACCAGGAAGCGCTTTTAGGAATATCGAGCTCTTATCTGCTGCTTACTGATTCATCAGGTAATGAAATTTCTTACAGGCCCTTTGGTCTTAATCTTTTGGGATTGGAAGATTATGATACTCCACTGTACCTTTTTAAAAACAAGGGCAAATACCAGGTGTTGGGTTATTACAATCATTTTAACGGAGAAGAAACGAAAGAGTATTATTATATCACTTCGGTTGATAAAAATGAAACTGTAACAAATGGCATACTCATTCCATATAATGGTTTTGCTTTAAAGCAATACCTCACTAAAAATAAAATTTCATTACACAATGTTGATGGATATGTTATTAACCCAAATGGGATAGCCTCTGTGAATTATCAGAGCGATGGCACTTATATCAATAAATATGATTCAGCAGGAAGAATATGTCCTGATTATACATTGCCTGATTATGATTATAAAGAGATTCCAAAAACTTTTTACCTGGATAGTGAAATTACCGGAACAAGAAAAGTTATAGAGAACATTGAAACAGCAGATGGCGGAATTACAGTTAAAGATATTCACCTGATGAAAACCATATGTTCAGGAGATGCACCGCCATTTATAACAAGTAGTTTGTCAGAGAAAATAAATGCAACAACTAATGCAGGTTTATTTCCAAATCCTGCACATAATACAATTGCTGTTTCAGTGCCTTCAGTAAAGAATAAACAACTGCAGTTATTTAATGCTGAAGGGAAATTGTTACAATCAATTTCATTAAAACAAAGTGTAACAATATTGAATATATCAGCTTATAAAAACGGGATATACCTGGTGAGAATTTCGGGAGAAGGTGAAACAGAAACATTAAAATTCATTAAAGAATAAATATGATACGCTGGGGAATTTTAGGCTGTGGCCGCATTGCAAGAAAATTTGCATCTGATCTTAAGTTAGTTGAAAATGCAGAACTTGTTGCCTGTGGTGCGCGCAATGCTGCTTCGGCAGATGCGTTTGCAAAAGAATTTTCACTAAAAAATATTCATTACAGTTATGAATCATTGGTGAAAGATGATGAAGTGGATGTTGTCTATGTTGCAACACCACACAGCCATCATTATGAACATACGTTGCTTTGCATTAATCATAACAAAGCTGTGTTATGTGAGAAGGCGTTTGCCATCAACTATAAACAGGTAAAAGAAATGATTGATGCAGCACGCGATAAAAAAGTTTTTCTGATGGAAGCTGTATGGACGAAATTTCTTCAACCCTACAAAAAAGTGCAGGAGATGATTAACAGCGGAATGCTTGGTGAAGTAAAAAGCATGCTGTTGAATTTTGGCTTTAAAGCGCCGCCCGACGCGCCACAACGTTTGCTTGATCCGGAATTAGGCGGCGGTACTATTTTAGACATTGGCATTTATAATGTGTTTACAGCTTTATATTTTTTAGGTAAACCTGATGAAATACAGGCAACCGCAACCTTAACCAAAGGAAATACGGATGAACAATGTTCTGTTACATTCAAATACAATGATGGAAAGCTTGTACAAATGTTCTCTACTTTTTTAACTGATACTGCAACTGAAGCTGAGATAAACGGAACCAAAGGCCGTGTTCGGTTAACATACCGCTATTACACACCGTTTACCACGATAGAATTTTTTACCGGTAAGCCACCGGAAAAACAAATTATTGAAACGGATGATGAAAAGAAAGGCTGGGGCTATGAACATGAAGCCAAACACGTTTGCGAATGTTTGGAAAAAGGATTAATAGAAAGCCCTGTTATGACACACGCAGATTCATTGCTTTTAATGGAAACACTGGATGCTATCCGTAAGAAAGCAGGAATTATTTATGATGTTGATTAAAATTTCGTCGCAAAAAATTTTATTCAACGAAAAAAACAATTATTTTACCGCTGAAATCAACTGATATGATAACATCAAACAAAAGAAAAGTAAATCTTCTATTGTTGCTCGCTGCCTGTGTTTTTGTTAGCGTGGCTGCAACAAAGCCTTCAAAAACAAATGTGCCGACAGCAAATCCTGTTGTATTCAAAGACACAGGAATTTTTAAAAATCTTAAAGTTCTACCACAGGATATAAGTAAAGACAGCCTCGATCATATCATGCATGGTTTTACTGCAGCATTAGGTGTTCGTTGCAATTTCTGCCATGTTTTTGATAATGGCAAACCGGATTTCGCAAGTGATGATAAAGAAGAGAAAGGAATTGCGCGTTACATGATGAAGATGACCGGAGAGATCAATGCGAAATATTTTAACATGAACAATTCAACCATGACGGATACAATTTCAGTGGTAAAATGCTTTACCTGTCATCGCGGCAGCCCGCATCCGGATGAAGCCAGCATGGGAATGAATAACGGTAATATGCCTCCGCCACCACCACCCGGCCAGGCGCCACCGCCTCCTCAAAAACAGCAATAATATTAATATTTGAAAGCAGCTGATAAGCTGCTTTTTTATTTCATAATACCACCTACCGGCTGCTTTTTTTTTGATATAATCACATGGCAGCTAAACGAAGGTAAAAATTGAAAGGAATTTTTTTGCTATCGGTTTATAAGAAACGATTGATACACACCTGCAGGCTGTATTGATCCTTTTATTATCAATTGCCTGTCTCCTGGTTACTCCGTAGTTTATTTTGGCGAAAAATAATTGAAATAAAGCCGGTATTTCTTCGATCTAATAGTTCGAAGAAATACCGGAGATATGAAGGAGATATGAAGGAAGTATGAAGGAAGTATGAAGGAGATATGAAGGACGGGTCAAAGACTTTACAGGTTTGTCTTTCTGTGTCTTATCCAGATAAGACTGAATGAACTTTAGCAGGCAGAGATTTTACAAAGCGGAGAGCAACATGGAATAAGATAACAGCCAAACATCTTTTCTGTTGTATCTTTTACAAAAAAACCCCACCTATGGGTTTAATTATGTTAAAACATGAACCTGTTGTAATAATGATCAGTGAAAATTAAAATAATTATTGGCGGTAAAATTCCAGATGAAAACAAGTCCAACAGCAATAAGTTTCGACAGGTAAAAATTTAGTGAGAGCCGGCTATTGAACAAATAGATAAACAGGTTATTTAATCCCAGGCCAATAAGTGATATGATGATAAACTTTATAAAATAAGCTTCTTCGTTGGTACTGCTGGCATTAAATGTCCAGAACATATTCAAAAAGAAGTTACAGGTAGCCGCAATGGTAAACCCAAGGCTGTTAGCAACATATTTATTAATGCGTAATACTTCTTTGCAAAACCAGGTTATTGAAAAATCAATAACCATTCCTAACAGGCCTACAAGGCCAAACCGGAACATTTTGTAAATAATATCCATAGTGCAAAATACTATAAGAAGTTAATCATACTTCTTTGGTAACACATACTTAAAAAATTTTCATGAAATTTGCATGCCTCAGTACAAGAATATTATGATAATTATTAAAACAGACACCGAGATTGAATTGATGAAGCAAAGTGCAAGGCTTGTTAGTCAAACACTTACCGAAGTTGCCACCATGCTTAAACCCGGCGTTACCACTTTACAAATAGAAAGGCTTTGTTCAGCATTCATTCGCGATCATAAAGCTATTCCGTCATTTTTAAATTATCGCGGCTATCCTTATACTATCTGCGCTTCGGTGAATGATGTGGTAGTGCATGGTTTTCCCAATAATGTTGTACTAAAAGATGGCGATATTGTTTCAATAGATTTTGGTGTGATATTAAATGGCTGGCATGGCGATCATGCGTATACTTTTTTGTTGGGAGAAGCAAGCGATGCAGTATTGCAACTGTTGCGTGTTACCAAAGATTCTTTATATAAAGGCATTGAAAAAGCTATTGCCGGCAACCGTGTAGGAGATATTTCCCATGCCATACAGGAATACACAGAACGTAAACATGGTTATGGCGTTGTTAGAGAATTGGTCGGTCATGGTTTGGGAAGAAGTTTGCATGAAGATCCGCAGGTGCCTAATTATGGAAAACGCGGTATTGGCAAAACGTTAAAAGAAAATATGGTGCTGGCTATTGAGCCTATGATAAATATGGGAACAAAAGATGTTTATACAGAAAGTGATGGCTGGACGGTTCGCACACGCGATGGCAAACCTTCCGTTCATTTTGAACACGATGTTTGCATTAAAAGAAATAAAGCGCTTATACTTTCAGATTACTCTATAATTGAAAAGGCTGAACAGGCAAACAGTAACCTGAATACTTCCTACTATACAGGCAAAATAGCTGCTGTATAAAACTTAAAACCAAAACAGCAAATGAAAAATATCAAAGCAATTGAAGAAAAAATTATTTCTTCTCCTCATGATCTTGCATTCTGGTTAAACCGTAAACGCATATTAGGTAAAACCATTGCATTCACCAACGGCTGTTTCGATATATTGCATGAAGGCCATATTTTTTCTTTATCGCAGGCTGCAAAAGAAGCCGATTGTTTGGTCGTTGGTTTAAATGCAGACTGCAGTGTAAGAAAATTAAAAGGTGAACATCGTCCCGTGAACAATGAACATGCACGATTGCTTATTCTTGCTTCATTATTGATAGTGGATGCTGTAATTCTTTTTGAAGAAGATACTCCGCTTGAGCTGATAAAAAAAGTTATGCCTGATGTATTGGTTAAAGGAGGCGATTATACTGTTGAAACCATTGTTGGTGCGAAAGAAGTTATTGCCAATGGTGGACGCGTTGCAGTGAATCCTTTACTTCCCGGTTTTTCAACAACCGGAATTATTGAAAAGATCAGAAGCCTTTAAACTTTTACTTCATTTTATTTTGGCTGTTTCAACTTTGATAACGTATAAAAAAACTTAATGTTGAACAAAAGCGGGCTTTTTTATATTTGATTTTCTTACGTATGAAAAATTTAATTCCGCGCGATGTAAGCTGGCTTAGTTTTAATGCAAGGGTATTGCAGGAAGCTGCAGATCCAACAGTTCCTCTGAGGGAACGTATACGTTTTCTTGGCATTCATTCCAATAATATGGATGAATTTTTTCGTGTGCGTGTTGCTACTTTGAAACGTATGATAGAACTCGGTGGCAAGAAAGGCAATATGCACCTGGAAACCAATCCGGGTCAAATACTTGACCAGATACAAACCATTGTGCTCAGTCAGCAAAACGAATTTAATCGCATATGGGGGGATATATTAAAAGAAATGCAGCAGCAGAATATTTTTTTAATTGATGAAAAGAAATTAAATAAAACACAGCAGCAGTTCGTGCGTACTTTTTTTGAAGAGGAAGTGCGTTCCAATATTATTCCGCTGATGATTGAAAGTGTTCCGCAGTTGCCTTACCTGCGGGAAAAAAGTATTTATCTCGGTGTAGTAATGCATACAGAAGATTCGGCCTATAATCAGAAATATGCATTAATAGAAGTGCCCAGCCGTATATTCGGCCGCTTTATACAATTGCCTGCACCTGAAGGACAGCAACATATTATTTTGCTGGAAGATGTTATACGTTTCAACCTTCCGTATATATTTTCTTATTTCAACTATACAAGTTTTGAATCTTATATTTTTAAAGTAACGAAAGATGCGGAGCTGGATATTGATAACGACATCACAACTTCATTTGTTCAAAAAATTGAAAAAGGCATACGTAACCGTCGCATCGGAAAACCTACGCGTTTTGTATTTGATAAAGAAATGGATGCGGGGTTGCTTGAATATTTAATGAAGAAATTGAGTCTTTCAAGAAAGGATAACATCATTCCCGGCGGGCGTATACATAATTTCAGGCATTTCATGGATTTTCCTGATGTGTTTGCTCAGAAAAAAGTACGCCGCGCTTCCTTTACACATCCGGCTTTGGCAACTTCAATGCGCGTAACAGATGTTATTTTAAAACAGGATGTGTTGCTGCATTTTCCTTATCATTCGTTCAACTCGGTTATAGATCTTTTGCGCGAAGCGGCTATAGATCCTGATGTCGTTTCCATACAAATAACAGCATACAGGCTTGCTTCAAATTCAAAAATTATCAATGCGCTTATCAATGCATCAAGAAACGGAAAGCATGTTGTTGTAATGCTTGAACTGCGCGCCCGTTTTGATGAAGAGCCCAATCTTATGTGGAAACAGGTGCTGGAAGAAGAAGGTGTAAAAGTGTTGATAGGAATGCCTAACGTTAAAGTACATGCCAAGATTTGTGTTATTAAAAAAAGAACCGGCAACAAGATCATTCAATATGGTTTTGTAAGCACCGGAAACCTTAATGAGAAAACTGCAAGGGTTTATGCTGACGAATGTATGCTTACCAGCAACAGGAACGTAATGGCTGATATCAATCGCATTTTTAAGTACCTGGAGAATCCATCAAAAATAAAATATTTGAGCGCCTGTAAAACGCTCATGGTTTGTCCTCTTACCATGCGCAAGCAATTATTGCAACTTATAATTACAGAAATAAAACATGCAAAGGCCGGAAAGAAAGCTTCTATTACTTTAAAAATAAATTCACTTAGCGATCCGCAAATGATAGAAAAGATATTTGAAGCTGCAGACGCGGGCGTTGATCTTCATTTTGTAGTGCGTGGCATTTGTTGCGCAAAACTTGGCAGTAAAAAATGGCACAAGCATGTAACCGCTATAAGTATCGTTGATGAATATCTTGAACATTCGCGCATCATGGTGTTTCATCACGGTGGCAAAGAAAAAGTATTTATTTCTTCGGCTGACTGGATGTTGCGAAACCTTGATCATCGCATAGAAGCTGCAATCCCGATAAAGGATAAAACGCTTGGCAATGAACTGAAAGATATATTGAGCATACAGCTGCAGGACAATGTAAAAGCGCGCATCCTTGATAATGAATTGCAGAATCATTATGTTCCTTCTGCATCTAAAAAAAGAGTGCGTTCACAAATTGAAATATACAATTACCTCAATAAAAAAATGAAGACTGTTGAAACTCGCAGCGATTGATATTGGAAGCAATGCCGCCCGGTTATTGATTTCAGAAGTTTCAGAAAACGGCGGCAAAACAGTTTTTACAAAGCTCAATTTTATTCGTGTGCCTTTGCGTCTTGGCTTTGATGTTTTTGAGAAAGCTGAGATAAGCAAGCAAAGGATAACAATGCTTATTCAAACCATGAAGGCTTTTATTTTTTTAATGAAAGCGTATGATGTGAAGCAGGTAAAAGCATGTGCTACCAGCGCCATGCGCGATGCAGTGAACAGTGAAGATATCCTTCGCAAAGTAAAAATGGAAACAGGTTTGGACATCAGCATCATCAGTGGCGATGAAGAAGCTGCATTGGTATATGAAACGCATGTTGAGGAAAACCTGGATAAAGAACATGCTTATCTGTACATCGATGTTGGCGGGGGAAGTACTGAGCTGAGTTTTTTTGCAGATGGAAAACTTAAGTATAAAGAATCAATCAACGTTGGTACAATAAGGCTGTTGAAAAATATGGTTGACGAAGAACAATGGAATGAATTTAAAGCCAAAGTAAAAACGAATATCAAAAGCAAGTTGCCTGTTATTGCGATTGGTTCAGGTGGAAATATCAATAAGGTTTTTTCACTCAGCAAAAGAAAAGATGGAAAGCCATTATCATTGCAACTGTTGAAAGATTATTACAAAGAGTTCTCAAATTATTCTTTGGAAGAACGTATTCGTGTATATAAAATGAAAGATGACAGGGCAGATGTTATCGTGCCTGCATTGCAGATTTATGTAAACATTATGCGCTGGGCTGATATTGAAGAAATATACGTTCCGAAAATTGGTTTGGCCGATGGGCTTGTGCAGCGATTATATGAAGAACTGGAGAAAGAATAATAGGAAAATTGCGAATTGGGAAATTGGAAAATTGGGAAATTGCTATTATTGACAAAGTAATTTCAAACTTTAAGTCTTAAAATTCTGCTACATTAGGCATATTTGCATTTTGACATCTGGATATGTTTTATTCTAATGCAGGACCATATTCAGTTTTAACCATCTCTAAATTTTATTCAGATGTCTTCCATACAGAAAGAAACAAAAAAGATAACCACCAATACTTTGCAAAGAATGAAAGCGCATGGAGAAAAGATTTCCATGCTTACCGCATACGATTTTTCTTTTGCAAAAATTATTGATAACGCCGGTATTGATGTGTTACTTGTTGGCGACAGCGCCAGCAATGTTATGGCAGGCCATGAAACCACGCTGCCCATTACATTAGAGCAAATGATCTATCATGCTTCTTCCGTTATCCGCGGCATAAGCCGTTGCCTTGTAGTGGTTGATCTGCCTTTCGGTTCTTACCAGTCCAACTCTGAAATAGCATTGGCTTCAGCCATACGTATTATGAAAGAAACAGGTGCACATGCTATTAAACTGGAAGGCGGCGAAGAAGTGCTGGAAAGTGTGAAGCGCATTATATCAGCAGGCATACCTGTTATGGGCCATCTTGGGTTAACGCCGCAAAGCATTTATAAATTCGGAACCTACAATGTGCGTGCAAAAGAAGAAGAAGAAGCAAATAAACTGCGCAACGATGCAAAGCTGCTGGAAGAAGTTGGCTGCTTCGGTATTGTACTCGAAAAAATACCTGCACAATTAGCAAGAGAAGTTACAGAAAATGTAAGCATTCCAACTATTGGTATTGGCGCCGGTAAATATTGCGATGGCCAGGTGTTGGTAATGCATGATATGCTTGGTATCAACACAGAATTCAAGCCGCGTTTTTTAAGGCAATATCTTAATTTATATGAAGAGATAACCGGCGCAGTGCAGCAGTATGTAAATGATGTAAAAACAAATTCATTTCCTTCAGACAGCGAATCTTATTAATACTATAAGATCAACACCAACGCACCTGTAATAATCAGTAAAGCGCCAAATGCATCTTTAAGTGTAACCGATTCTTTTAAAAAGATCACAGATAAAATTATTGTAAGAGCAACACTGAGTTTATCAATCGGAGCAACCTTTGATACTTCACCTACCTGCAATGCTTTAAAATAAAACAGCCACGATAAGCCTGTTGCGCATCCTGATAAAATTAAAAACAGCCAGTTTTGCCTGGTGAGATTTTGTATGCCCGGCGCAACGCCTTTAAAAAATACAATTGACCATGCGAGTATGATGATTACAACAGTTCGTATTGCAGTTGCGAGATCTGAATCAACATGTTTTACACCCACTTTTGCAAAAATGGCTGTAAGAGAAGCAAAGAATGCCGAGAGCAAAGCATATATCCACCACATAGTTTTTTAATAAAGATCGTGAGGAATATTCATTGCACAACCATATCATTATGTTCCGGCTAATAATGCTGAATTTACTTTCACTACCTGCGAATTTGCTCTATATTTTCCCTGCGGAATGGATTAGTGAGCAGTGAAGTTTTTTTTGTTATTTCAGCATCCATAAATTTTTTTAATCGTGAATAAATCAAGACTGTTATGAATTCGGGGAGCCTGAGGAAATAATGTTCAGGAACCATAAGCTGCTGCTTTGTATAAAACCTTTGTAACTAAACTTACTGCAACAGTTTGGCTATTTGCTGCAAAGGCAATGTATTGGCCCATGTGGTTATTTGTGTATCGGTTGTGTTTTTAGCCGTAAATGTAATAAGGGAACTGCCCAGCGGGATCTCTATAGTATAATCTGTTTGCCCGTTGCTGTTATCATCTCTTTTTAGCTGGCCTTTATAACCCTGCACTTTTATGATCTTGCTATTGCCGTTGGTTGACATGCCGCCAAGCATGGGCGTATTTAAAATGGTGTTTAACGTTTGTATAAGCGGCGAATTACCGATAATGGAAAGATCAACCTGATCATGCTGGCCGTAAGAGCGATGGATGGTGCTACCCATATAACCAACATTATTGGTTACCTCATCACTTTTGATATTGGCTGCACAAGTATCCATTTTCCCAGGTAGCAAAGCCAGTACTTCTTTGCCAATAATAATATCGATTTCCTGCATAGCCTGTTGCAATGCAAAATGTGTATCTTCTAACTTGCCGGAGCTGTAAGCAGTTTTTGCGGCGGCAATATCTGTAGTGAAATTTTGCGAAAAGGCCGTAGTGGTAATTAGTATACAGCCGAGTATAATTAAATGTTTCATTATTATTTATTGTTTGCTATAAAGAACCCGTTATTTAAACTTTGGTATTGTGTAGTAGTATTATTGTTCTCCGAGCATTTTTTTAATGCCATCAATATCAAAAGTATTGGCTGCAGTCATCACATCCTGTTCAGATGCAAAATTGATGCATTCCCATACTATAAGTGAGCTTTGGCCCAACGGCATTAGCAGTGTATAACCTTTGCTGTCATCATAAGTAATTACGGCTTTATTTCCTTTTACTTTTGTTTGTTTTACATTTTGCTTATTGCCATCGCTGTTGGCCTGCATGTACATAGAGTTATTAAAATACAGGTCAATAAATCCAGAATACATTGAATTGTTACCGAGGGTGATGGTTAACTGCTGGTCGTCTTTTTTATACACACTTTGTATGGTGAGGTTGTTCCATCCCCATTGTGTACTCATTACTTTATTTTGTGTGGTATCTTTTTGTAACCCGCTTACATTGGCGGGTAAGGATGCCAATACTTCTTTGCCTATCTGCAGTTCAACGCCCATAAGCGCCTGTTGAATAGAATAACGTGCATCGCTGTAATTACCGGCTGCCTGGCTTTTTTCAGCGTCAGCAATTTGTTGGTTTACATCAGGGGGAGTTGTGTTGGTTAAACCTCCGCCTTTAGTATTTGTTGGTTTGCCGGAAGAACCGGATGATGCGTTACTGCTGTTAGCTGTTGAACTGGTTTGCTGGCTGCTGCCCGGAGCGGGGCTGGTTACTTCACTATTAACCTTATCTTTTAGCTTTTTCAAAAGCTGGGCCTGGCTGGCGTAGCCGAAACACAAGAGGCTTAGCGCAAAAAATAATGTAAATTTTTTCATAAGCATATATATCGCTTTTATTTAGTAAAATAAAACAAAATAAAATAAATAAGTTTTATTTCAATGTAATTAGAAAATGTTTATTACTCTTTATAAGTATAAAAAGAATTTGCCTGCGCCAGGCAGGTTATTGTCAGGTCATTTATGCAAACATGATCGGGCAAAGTGCTGCAGTAATAAACGGTGTTGGCAATATCTTCTGCAGTAAGCGCTTCATAACCTTCGTATACTGCTTTTGCCTTTGATGCATCGCCTTTAAAACGTACCAATGAAAATTCTGTTTCCGCTGCACCGGGATTTATACACGTAACTTTTATTTTATGCGGCAACAGGTCCATGCGTTGCGCCTGGCTTACAGCATTCACTGCAAATTTGCTTGCGCAATACACATTGCCTTCCTTATACACTTCTTTGCCTGCGGTTGAGCCAATGTTTATAATATGCCCTTTTTGCTTTTCCTTCATCAATGGAATAACAGCTTTCGATACATACAATAGCCCTTTCACATTTGTATCTATCATTGCATCCCAGTCATCGACCGAAGCTTCATCGAACGGGTCGCGGCCTGCGGCGAGACCTGCATTATTCACCAGCACATCAATATTGCGCCATTCGTTTTGAAGATCATTTACTGCAGTAAACACTTCCTCTTTTTTTCTTACATCAAACCGCAATGACAACACCTGTATGTTTTTGTTTGATGATAAAGCCTCAGCCAGTGCATCCAGCTTATCTTTTCTTCTGCCTGTAATAATGCAGTTCCAGTTTTCAGCAGCAAATTTTTCTGCGATAGCTTTTCCAAAGCCTGATGTGGCGCCCGTAATAAGAATGGTTTTATTCATTCATCAAAAATAAATGAGAAGATTTAAGAAGCTGTTTGAATTGACCATTAAAAATATTGTATGAACAGGAAACTGCAGCTGCCAATGATATGCGGATGACGAGTTGCGATCCCGCATCAAGTGCGGGACAGGCTGAACCGTGCTTAACCGGAGTTCATTTGCCGGTAACCAAAAAATAATTCAGCCTCTGAATTTGTAAACTCAAAAAATAAGATAATTTTTTAAACAACCCTTAATGGTTTAAAGCATCCTTATATATTTGCCCGCGGTAATCATTATGAAAAAAATATTTCTGCTGCTTATTCCTGTACTTTTTTCCAAAACTGTATTGCATGCACAGGGAAATTTAAACATGGCTATCTCAAAAGTTGCCGATAACAAGGTCAGGATCGAATGGCGAAACCCTTACGGTGATAGTGTTGTGCAACTGAACGTGCAACGTTCATGGGATAGCCTAAGAAACTTCATGACAATATTTGTGCCTTTGTCACCCGAGCTTCCGCAAAATGGTTATGTGGACGGAACGGATGGTTACAATGCAAGGTATTACCGCATTTTTTATGTGTTGGCAGATGGCAGGTTCTTCTTTACAAAATCTAAAAAAAACGCAACAGGATCTGATTTTACATCTGAGATACCTGAAGATAAAGCTGCTGATAAAAATTTTCTTATTGTAATTCACGATGACGACACTGTGATAGCGCAGCTTAATTATGAAGGCTATAAAAAATTCCGTGATTCAATTGTGAACTATACACGCGATACATTGTATTCGCTTACCGATGCAGATGTTTTGATCCGGTATTATAACAATAATATCAAATGGATTCCTTCAACACACATATTTACCACCACTGATGGATATATACAGGTATACCTGACGGATGCATTGCAAAAAAATTACCGCCTGCGTTTTTATGATGAATCGCACAAATTACTTTTTACAATACAACATATACCTCAACCCCAATTCCTGCTTGATAAAACAGATTTTCTGCATGCAGGATGGTTTTATTTTGAATTGCTTGAAGACAATAAAGTAAGAGAACGAAACAAGTTTTATATCCCTAAAGATTTTTGATTTCGACTTTCGTATTTTGCAGTTCTTAAAACATCTTTATGGTAACGGCGTTACGTAAAAAGTTTAATGCTGCATTCACACCGGAAAAATATAATGCTTACCTCGAAGAAATGCATGCATTGCACCCGGGAGGAATAGAATTCAGGCTTGCAGAAACCCCTATATTTGTTGACAAAAATTTTAAAGAAAAAATTTTATCTGCCTGCGAGAGCATTGTAAATGTGATCGTACAACCGGGTTTTAAAGAACTTACTGCCGATGCAGTTCCGCATGATCTAAAGGTACCCGGTGAAAACGATCATTCGCATTTTATTGCTTTTGATTTCGGGATTTGTGAAAATGCAAATGGAGAACTTGAGCCGCAGTTAATAGAAATGCAGGGCTTTCCAACATTATTTGCTTACCAGGTTTTTGATGATGAGGTAACACGCAGCCAGTTCGACATTCCTTCAAACTACGATTCTTATTTGAGTGGATACACAAAAGAATCTTACATACAGTTATTGAAAGAAATAATTATTGCTGATCATGCTTCTGAAAATGTGATATTGCTTGAGCTTTTTCCGCACGAACAAAAAACAAAAATTGATTTTTATTGCACACAGGATTATTTGAATATTCCTATTGTTTGTTTAACAGAACTGGTGAAAGAAGGTAAAAAATTATTTTATGTGCAGGATGGAAAGAAAACCGAAGTAAAGCGTATTTATAACCGCATCATCTTTGATGACCTGCAACAACAATCGCCGGAAGTGCAGGAAAAAGGAAAAATATTGTTTGAAGAATCAGATGTTGAATGGGCGCCGCATCCGAACTGGTTTTACCGCATCAGCAAATACACATTGCCATTCATTAAACATCCGTATGTTCCCGAAACAAATTTTTTAAGCGATGTAAAAATTATTCCTGCCGATCTTGAAAATTATGTGTTGAAACCATTGTTCTCTTTTGCCGGGCAGGGTGTTGTAATTGATGTAACAAAAAAAGATATCGATGATGTGAAAGATCCGCACAACTGGATACTGCAACGTAAGGTGAAATATGCAGATGTAATTGTTACGCCCGATGAAAATGCAAAAGCGGAAATAAGGATTTTTTATTTCTGGAAAGATGGTGAAGCAAGGCCTGTTGCCACGCAAAACCTGGCGCGCATCAGCAAGGGAAAAATGATTGGCGTACGATATAATAAAGACCGTGAATGGGTTGGTGGCAGCATGGTGTTTTTTGAAAAATGATAACCAGTAATTATCAGAATAAATATTCAATACGCAATAATCAATTTGCGACATAACTAATAAATGAATATTGAATGTTGAATATTGAATGTTGAATATTGATGATTAAGAAAAGATAGAAATACGCAGAAAGTTAGATGAACATCTTTAAAGAAATATTTGCACGCATCTGGGCAACATGGGCTTTACTGCTTTTTGTTGCCACCATGTTGATCGCTTATATATTTTATTCCCCCTGTCATCTTTTAATAGAGCCACAAAAAGCAAGGTGGCACAGGCATGTGTCAAGAGTATGGATGTTTATTTATCTTAATCTCATCGGCTGCCCGCTTAAAGTAAAAAACGCAAAATATTTTAATGGTTTAGGCGCGTGTATAATTGTTTCAAATCATAACAGCTTAATGGATGTTCCTGTAACAACACCGTTCATGCCGCGTGCCAATAAAACCATCGCTAAAAAAAGTTTTGCATCCATTCCAATCTTTGGATGGATTTATAGTTTCGGAAGTGTGTTGGTTGACAGAAACAGTGATGCAAGCCGCCGCAAAAGTTATGAAGACATGAAAAAAGTTTTGCAAACCGGATTGGATATGGTTATCTATCCGGAAGGAACGCGTAACCGCACTGATAAACCTCTGAAGGATTTTTATGATGGCGCATTTCGTCTTGCTGTGGATACAAAAAGACCTGTGATACCAACGGTTGTTTTCAATACAAAAAAAGTTTTGCCGGTACATAAAACTTTTTACATGCTGCCACATACTTTGGAAATGCATTTTTTACCCGCAGTAGACAGTAATAATCTTTCTTCAAAAGAATTGAGAGAAAAAGTCTTTAAAATAATGTGGGATTATTATGAAGCGAATGCATGATGGTTAAATATGAATACGAGTCATCTCATTTGCTTTTTTAATTACTTTTAAAATCTTATTACAATTTAACCGGTGTAAATGGCTGATGCTACTACTGACCAAAAAAATACGTTGCGGCCTATTTGTTTTATGATCATGCCTTATGGAAAAAAACAAACCATGAGCGATAAAGGTCCTGCCACTATTGATTACAATGCACTTTGGGATAAAGCGCTGTATTCTTTCATTGAAGAAGATCTCGATTATCATGCGATACGTGCCGATCAGGATATGAGTGCGCTCATCATAAAAGAAATGATCGAAAGGCTTGCCTTATCTGATCTTGTTATTGCTGATGTTTCAACACCCAATACGAATGTGTATTATGAAATTGGAGTGCGTCATGCTGCGCAGCGTACAGGTTGCGTAATGATATCTGCTACCTGGGCGCAACAAACATTTGATATAACGCAAATGCGGCAGGTGCGCTACCCGTTGCCTGAAGGTGAAATAACGGATGATACAGCCCAGGCAGTACGTGATGCGCTGAATAGATCTGTAAAAGGATTGATCGATGGAACTTCCCCCGTATTTGACAGTATTACCGGTTATCCTGGTAAGCCTGATGAATCGCTTGTTTCTTCCATGAGAGGACAATTATTGCAGCTTTCACAATTCACTGCAGATGCGCGCGTGGCGCGCATGCAGCCAAAAGATAAAAGAGAAGTGGCATTGAATGCATTGATAGATAAATACAAATCCATCATTCCTAAATTACCTGGCGTTGCAGTTGAAATATTGACATCATTAAGAGATTGCGCTCAATGGCAAAGCGTAATTGATTATGTGAATAATTTAAGCGGAGTAACAAAAAATTTACCGGTGGTGCAGGAGATATACAATCTTGCTATTTCGAAAACAGGTAAACATATTGAAGCCATTGCAGCTTTGCAGGAACTAATGAAATTAAATGGAGAAACTTCTGAACGCTGGGGTTTGATTGGCGGCCGGTATAAGAAGTTGTACGATGAAACAAAAGACCCAAGATATTTATCTGCATCAATTACTGCATATGATACCGGTATGCGAAAAGACCTGAACGATTATTTTCCTTCAAATAACCTGCCATTATTATACAGAACACGCGGAAGAAAAGGTGATGAAGACAATGCAAACATTGCTGCTACTGTTGCATTGATGGCTTGTGAAAGATCGAGAACGAACAATCCATCTGATCCGTGGGCAGTACCAACTTTAACGGTTATGGCTTTTGCTTCAGGCAATGCTGATAAAGCAGAAGACCTGTATAATGAAATGGCAGATAACGGAACAGAACCATTCAATCTTCAGTCAACAATACCTGAGCTTCAACGGGCTATTGATTTAACCCGGGACAAAGATGTTGCTTCAAATCTTAATGCCATACTTGATAAAATAAAAGCCCTGCAGGATTAAGTATATGCCTGAGTTTATTTACAATGCTGATGATCAGGATTATTTTAACCGCTTTCCTGAGAACGCAAGAGGATATGGTTTATGGCGCAGGTTGGTTGGTGAACCTGTTATTGAAAATCTTAAAGCGCTGCAGGATCTTGTAAGAGTTTCGCCTGCACCTGCTTGTCCTTGTTTGTTTGTATCACACAGGCAGGCGGACAGGGATAATGCTTTAAACATGGCATATCTTGCTTATCAGAATGGGTTTCAATATTGGGTTGATGTACTCGATCCTTACCTGCAAACCGCAGGCATTGCCGCAAACGCAATACTAACTGCCGGTATTATTGAAATGGCTTTGTTAAACTGCACACATGTTGTTGCATTAATGACATTAAATACGCCGGGTTCTGCATGGGTGCCTTATGAATATGGCCGGCTTGCTGAATATCCCGCAATCACTAACAATGCGGTTGCATGGAGGCATCCGGATTTTCCGCCAAACAATATTCCTGAATATATGTTGCTGAGAAATGTTTATGAAACAAGCGATGTTGCTGCATGGCTTATGAATGAATACAAGCCTTACAACTGCAATCCGAAATGGATAGGAGCGTCAAATCCATTTCCTTCTCCTTTGCCATAGAATGATCTTATGTTTTACATCAATGCGCAACCGGGCGCTCGCTTACTATTTTATCAACTACAAAAGTGCTAAACCCTCTCCATGGCAATGGATGTTTATATTCTTTATAATGAAGATCGTAATAGTTGCCGCTGTTGTTCATTAAGTAATTGGCGAGGCTGTCATCGGCGATTGAAAATTCAAATTCATAAGATTGAATTGAGCCTGCTGTCTGCGTGCGAAAACCGCTTTGTATAAGCTTGCCTTCATAGGTTTTAAAAATATTCCCTTTCTTCACTACATAATTAAGCTGGCCCGATTTTACACCTTCGCCAAAAACAAAAAGATAATTCCACCAAAAAAGAAAAATGCCAATCATAATAATGAGTAACAATAGAATTCTCAGGAATTTTTTAAATCCTGATCTGCGCGGAATATTTGCTGTTTCCGTTGACATAGTTTTTTAATTAATGGTTTAATGCAAAGAACTATGAAGATATTTCAAAATTGTTTAACCCATAAAAAGAGTGAAATTATTTTAATAATAACCGTTCGTAAACAACCCTCTTTTTGTCGCTTTGATCATGCAGTTATATTTTATTGTTGATTAAGTTTGGCGGGTAAATCTAACGCTATGCAAATAAAGCCGGGAATAAAATTTAAAGATGCAGACAGCTACATTGCAGTTTTTCCCGAAAACACACAAAAGATGTTACAGCAATTAAGAAGCATCATTAAAAAGGCCGCGCCTGCGTCAGCAGAAGTTATCAGTTATAACATGCCTGCATATAAGTTAAATGGCATACTTGTTTATTTCGCCGGCTATGAAAATCATATTGGGTTTTATCCAACTTCATTGCCCATACAGGTGTTTAAAGAAAAGCTTACTGCATATAAAACTTCCAAAGGAGCCATACAGTTTTCGTTAGATGAGCAATTACCGGCGGATCTTATAAAACGTATCGTTAAGTTTAGGATAGAACAAACGCAGCAAAGGCTCAAAAAGAATGTTGTTAAGAAAACATTCAAAATGCAGTGAGATCGTTTCAACTATTGCAATTAACATATGTTGTTTATCTTATAATTTTTTACTTAGTATTTACTTGCCGATATTCGCAGTTAGAATTACACCGTTTTATGCGTCTTTCTTTCAATAATACAGAAACAGCCTTTGCCTATAAAACAAACAAAGAACTCCAGGCCGGCCGCTTTCTTTTTGGTACAATGAATTATGCGTGGTTCGCTGCAATAGGCGTACGACTAACTCCTTTTTTAATGAAGACAGGCTTGCCGGTTCATGGCATGATTCGCCAAACAATATTTAAGCAGTTTGTTGGCGGAGAAACACTTGAACAAACGGCAAAAGTTGCAAAAAAACTAGGCGATTATAATGTGCAGGTTATATTGGATTACGGCGTTGAGGCAAAAGAGGGAGAAGAAAATTTTGATAAAGCGAGAGATCAGTTTATACGCGTGATAGAGTATGCTGCAACTCAGCCCAACATTCCTTATATAAGCGTAAAAATAACAGGTATAGCAAGGTTTGGATTGCTTAAAACATTGAACTCGGCTCCTCGGCTGCGCAGTGGCGTGCACGACCATGAAGAAGAAGATGCAGAATGGGAAAGAGTGCGCGAACGCATGTATGATATTTGTGAAGTAGCAGCTGAAAAAAATATCGGTGTTTTAATTGATGCGGAAGAAAGCTGGATCCAGGATCCAATAGACCGACTTTCTATTGAAATGATGACAATATTCAATAAGGAAAAATGCATTGTTTATAATACTATACAGCTTTACCGGCACGATCGTATGAACTTTCTGCGCATGTATCACAGTATTGCACGGCAAAGAGGATTTATTCTTGGTGTTAAGATCGTTCGCGGCGCTTACATGGAAAAAGAAAGGACCAGAGCTGAACAAAAAGGATATCCTTCACCCATACAACAGGATAAATCTTTTACTGACGGTGATTTTAATTCAGGCGTTGAATATTGCATCAACAACATAGATGAAATTGCTACAGTTATTGCTTCACACAATGAGTACAGCAACCTGCGTGCTGCAGAACTGCTGGATGCAAAAGGCATTTCCCACGATCATCCACATATACATTTCTCACAGTTATATGGTATGAGTGATAATATTACTTTTAACCTGGCAAAAGCGGGTTATTCAGTAAGCAAGTACCTGCCATTTGGCCCGATACGCGATGTAATACCTTATCTCATGCGCCGTGCCCAGGAAAACAGCAGCATCAACGGACAAACCAGCCGTGAGCTTTTGCTTATTAAAAGCGAATTGAAACGCAGGATAAAAGTGGCTAAAGCAGCCAAATCAAAAAACGTCAGCTTAAGCAGTTCTTAACAATTTCACTTCATAATTGTAGCGTGTAATTGCCGTACTGCATTTATCTTCGCGCCCGAAAAGTTCTTACAAAGAATGATCACGCGCAGAAATATCAGGGTTAAGGTAATGCAGGTTTTATACCAGGTAGAAAGTACCGAAACAATTGCAGATGTTGATGCAATTAAGATCCTGGTCAGCAGGTTAGATCAAACACCACGTCTTTTTACTTATCTTATTTATTTTCTTACGGAGGTTGCACGTTATGCAGAAAAGGATGCCAATCTTAAAGCTTCCAGACATCTTGCAACAGCAGAAAATAAAAATATAAATACGAAGCTCGCCGGTAATACGGTTTTATGGTCAATACTCGAAAACCAGTCTTACCGCCAGGCGTTAAGTGCTTATAAGTTTGGTTTTGACAGTACAAATGACATGGTGCGTGAAGTGTATGAAGCGCTGGTTACTACCGAAAAATATAAAGAATACATTCAACAAAAGAGCCGCGATCCCAAAAACGAAAAAGATATATTGTGTTTTATTTTTTCTGATATTTTTCTGCCCAGTGAAAATTGCATGCTTCATATAGAAGAGAATTTTACCAATTGGGATGATGATGCAGAAATTCTTGTTCCATTGATGAATGCAGTTTTGCAAAAGCCTGCCGCATTAAGCCTGCAGAATATGCCTGATGCCGAAAAAAAAATTTTTGCGAAAGAGTTGTTGCAAACTGTTATCAATAAACGGGATTACATCACAGAACTTATAAAAGCGCGGTTAAGGAACTGGGATCCGGAACGCATCGCAGTATTGGATATGATATTGATGAAGATGGGTGTTTGTGAGTTCTTATACTTTCCAACCATTCCTCCTAAAGTAACCATTAACGAATATATTGATCTTGCCAAAGATTACAGCACCGAGCAAAGCGGGCATTTTGTTAATGGCATATTGGATGGCATTCATAAAGATCTTGTAGCAGAGAACAAGATCCTTAAAACAGATTTTAAATCAAAAAAAGCAAGACTATAAAACAATATTTTAGTGGTATGAAAAAAATCTTTTTACTTGTTGGTATTTGCGCAATAGCAGTTGTTGCATGCAACAACACTGAAAGCAATACTGCTGATGTTGAATCTGTAATGAAAGATTCTTCAAAATTTACAACTATACAATGGATTGATACCTCCATAGATTTTGGTTCAAAAAAGATGGGTGATATGGTAAGCATTGTTTTTCGTTGTAAGAATACAGGTGATAAGCCGCTTTATTTATACCAGGTTCATCCCGGTTGCGGTTGCACAGTGGCTGATTACACAAAAACACCTATCGCACCCGGCGCTATGGGACAAGTAAATGCACAGTTCGATACAAAAAAGAGCCATCCGGGCGAAGTGCATAAAACTATTTATGTTAGTGCCAACAACAGTAACCCTGTAAACAATTACCTTAAATTTTCAGGTATGGTTTTACCGGCTGACTCAACGCAATCATCAAAATAATAATCAAAACTTTTTATTAATTAATAATTGAACAATGACACAAATGCTTTCTATTTTTTTAATGGCTTCACCTGATGGTCAGCAGCCTAATTCAAGTTTTTCTTTAATAATGATGGGCGCTATCATTTTAGTGTTCTGGTTATTCATGATTCGTCCTCAGGCAAAAAAAGCAAAAGAGCAGAAAAAATTTATAGAAAATCTTCAGAAAGGAGATAAGATCGTAACTATTGCCGGTATTCACGGAACAATAAACAGGGTAAATGAAGATAATACACTGCAGCTTGAAACAAGTCCCGGCAGTTATATAAAAATCGAAAAGTCTGCTATCAGCCAGGAGTGGACACAACAACTTGCAAAAGCAGCTTCTGTTGAAGTTGAAAAAAAATAATTCGTTTGCTGAACGTTGAATCCGGGATGTAAAAAGCATTCCGGATTTTTATTTTTGTAAAGCGATTGATTGTATCGAACACATCGTAATCAGTAAAAAACAGTATGCTTAAAATTGGATTAACAGGCGGTATGGGGAGTGGTAAAACCACTGTTTCAAAGATCTTTTCTGTGCTGGGTATTCCTGTTTTTTATGCAGATGATATTGCAAAAAATATCATGAATGAAGACGCAGCTTTAAAACAAAACATCATTAATACTTTTGGCATTGAAGCGTATATAAACAATACACTCAACCGGAAATACATTGCCAATATTGTTTTTAATGAAAGGTACAAATTAGACCAGCTGAATGCGCTGGTGCATCCTGTAACACTGGCTGCGGCTGATAAATGGTTCAATCTGCAAACCTCGCCTTATGTAATAAAAGAAGCGGCCCTGATGTTTGAAGCAGGAGCGGCAGCTTATCTTGATTATGTTATCGGTGTATATGCTCCGCAACATTTGCGTTTGCAAAGAGTAATGCAACGTGATAACTCAACACGCGAACAGGTATTGGCAAGAATGAACAACCAGATAGATGAAACTATAAAGATGAAGCTTTGCGATTTTGTAGTAATAAACGATGAACAGCAAGCTCTGTTGTCACAGGTGTTATTGTTGCATGAAAAGTTTATAAATGAAGCATCACATCATTCATGAATTTCTCAGCGGAAATAAACAATAAGAACCTATTTCTGCACACTTCTTTTTTAGCACCCGCTTTATAAAAGAAATTGCGTTACTTGAGCCGTCATTGAAACTAAAATTTATTTCAACAAAAAGCTTGCTTAACACTTATGGCAAAAATCACCGGTAATATATTAACGATCGACATTGGCGGATCTCATGTAAAAGCCACTATATTAAATCCACAAGGTGTTCCTGTTGCTGATTATGCAAGAATGCCAACGCCGGAGCCTTCTACGCCAATTAATGTTTTAGATCTCATAAAAGAACTCGTAAAAAATTTTAGCGGCTATGATAAAATATCTGTTGGCTTTCCCGGGTATGTAAGAGATGGTGTAGTAAAAACAGCACCCAATCTTGGCACTGAAAGCTGGAAAGATTACCCGCTGCAAACAAACCTGGCTGCTTTATTAAGCAGGCCTGCCAGGGTAGTGAATGATGCAGACCTGCAGGGTATTGGCATTGCAAGTGGCAAAGGACTTGAAATGGTAATAACACTTGGTACTGGATTTGGCACCGCATTAGTACTTGATGGTAAATTGTTGCCGCATTTTGAAATAGCGCATCACCCGGTAAAGACAGATAGAGATTATGATGAATACATTGGCGAAAAAGCTTATCAGAAAAGGGGTAAAGAACATTGGAATTACAGGATGAAAAAAGTGTTTGCCATTTTGAAAACCGTATTCAATTACGATCGCTTATACATTAGCGGCGGCAACGCAAAGAACCTCACTTTGCCGCTTGATGATAATATGATCATCGTTAATAACCGCGAAGGCATAAAAGGCGGTGCAAGGTTGTGGCAGAACGAATAATATCCGCAAGCTCATTTGTTTGATACTTCTTCGATCCATGCATCGAAGAAATAACGGATACGTGCCGGTAATTATCCGTTTAAAATCAGGCGTAATGCCCTGCCTGAAGTATGGAAACGCAAACGAAGGAATAAACAAACACTTAACGCAAAAGGGAACAGATCTGTATGTCGAAAAAACCAACTGTTCAGCAAACGTATTAAAATGTACATCGAATATTCAGGTTAAAAAGAAGACCGTTCATCAAGCCATGTTCAGATAAAAAAGAGTTTTTTTAACTTGCTATCCTAAACAAAAGTGATATGGGCTTCTAACTTATCGCTGGCGGGCCAGATACAACCGATTACCTGGTTTTTACAGCCACGTTCACACACACACAACAATGTTTTTTACAAAGCTGCTCTTGCCGAAACAATTTCCTGGGAAGGACATCTTACCGGAACTTATGATGTACTGCTTCAGTCTGTCAAAGGTACCAAGCGCCTTACCCTGGTAAAAGACAGGGACGGAGAACATTGGAATGCCGGAGATGAAGTAGAACAGATTGGTATTATTTCCCAGGAGGTAGTTGACTTGCTTGCTGCAGTTATTAAAGAAGTGCGCAGTTAAAATGCTGACTAAAAGTTTGCTTTAAAAAATTAATGCACTTTCGCAAATACATCAATTGCAGGTCGTACTGCCACAACTCCAATTCATTTTTTATAAGTTCACCTCACCACTTAGCTAAGTCAACCCACGACCTGGCAAAGTCATCCGTCAGCGGTTATTCCTCATAAAAAAAGGTCTCAAATTGTTGAACCCTTTTTTTATGAACCTTTTTTAGAAATTAAACTGCCATCATTTCTTTTTCTTTGGCAACAAGGTGTTTATCTACCAAAGAAATGTATTTATCTGTTGTTTGCTGAATGCTTTCTTCTGCATCTGCCGCAACGTCTTTACTTAGTCCTTCCTTTTGCAATCGCTTGATTTCTTCAATTGCATCGCGGCGAATATTTCTTATAGCTACTTTGGAATGTTCACCTTCACCACTGGCTCTTTTAAATAATTCTCTGCGACGCTCTTCAGTTAAGGGAGGAAGAAAGAGGCGGATCTGGTTGCCGTCATTTTGCGGCGTGATGCCAATATTTGCCTGCAATATTGATTTTTCAATTGCCTGCAGCATATTTTTTTCCCAGGGTTGAATGCTAATGGTACGGGCATCAAGTATAGTTACATTGGCGAGTTGTGTTATTGGCGTAGGATTGCCATAATATTCAACAAATATGCCGTCAACCATAGTGGGATTTGCTTTACCTGCACGGATCCTTGTTAATTCAGCTTCAAGATGGCTAATAGCTTTTTTCATAGATGATTCAGCATCATCTATAACAAGTTCCAGTTCTTCTAATTCCATAATTAAAAAAATTTGAACAAAGCTAAGTATCTAAAATTAAATGCTTTTATTATGAATCTTCGCCGGAAGAAACTTTTTCTTTAGGGCGGTAAATGGTATAAACCCTTAGATCAGGGGTAGGATCATTGGCAATTTCATCACGTACAATATGCATGTTTTTGCGTATGGGAACAAATCGCTTTAACATAAATGCGAAACCAAAATAGAGAATAAATTGTATAGCAATTATTATGTGCAGGTCGAGCTTTTGAATTAAAAAAGTAAGTCCTGCAAAAAGAAACTGGGCTGACACTAAGGTTACAGTAACTTCTGTATGAGAAAAGCCTTTATTCTGCAATAAATGATGTAAATGATTGCGATCCGGAACCAATGGTGATTGTTTTTTGGCGATGCGTAAAGCAAAAACGCGCAATACATCCATTAATGGTATCAATAAAAAGCCAAAAGCTATTGCAGGTACGGCCTTGCTGCCGAGATCAGATTGTATGGCTGTGTTTTCAATAAATTTTATTGCGAGTATGGCGCACATCAACCCGATCAAAGTAGAACCGGAATCTCCCATGAATATTTTTGCCGGTGGAAAATTATACATGAGAAATCCAAGCAATGCGCCGCACATTGAGAATGATAAAACAGCGTAAGAGAAGTTATTATTGATAAAAAAGAAAGTTCCGAAAAATAAGCATGCAATAAAGCCAAGCGATCCGGCAAGGCCGTCAACTCCATCTATAAGATTGAATGAATTGATCAGGAGCAGAATAGTAAAGAAGCTGGTATAAATACTTTCAATACGCGTTAATTCATTTATGCCTAAAAATCCATGCAGGCTGGTGATCATTAATCCGCCTTTAAATGTGAGCATTGCAGTAACCAGTAGTTGCCCCAGTATTTTTTTCCATGCCTTTAAACAGAATATATCATCAATTACACCTACAAGAAAAATAATAAAAAAAGCAGCAATAAAATATTGCATTTCCGAATTGTAGTCGCCGTCAGACACTAAAAGGAGGCTCAATATCAGCCCCGAAAAAATAGCAATACCGCCTAATGAGGACACTTCATGGTTGTGTATTTTTCGTTCATCAGGAATATCATACAACTTGTTATTGTGTGCTATCCGTATTATCAAAGGCAGCAAAAAGTAGGTTATTAAATACGCAATAATTATCCCAGCGGTTACCTGTACCATGCAAATGATTTTGGAGTTTAGGCAAGGTTAAACAACAAAGCAAATTTAGAATCAATAATGGAAACGCCTAACATTTTAACAAATTAACTGCCAAACTCCTTTTTCAATAAATAAATATTATAGAAAACTTATTTGTGCAATAGCATATTAAATACTGTTGTATTAACTTTTACAGGATACTGCTTTTTCAAAACATTTAGCCAATCTTTTTCCAATTCCTCCTGGTATGCATTTATTATTATGCCCTTTGCTTCATCAAAACTTTTCTGTTGTGGTTGGTTATATAGCTGAAGAACATGTACGAAAGTATAAGAATCACCTGCTTCGTTTGCTTCAGGTACAGTTTGAAAATCTTTTTCAGCAGTTACATGTTGATGAACAGGCAACTGGTCTGTCTCATACCTGTTGCTGTCCGCATAAACAGTGCTGTAGTTTGCAACGATATTTCTCCAACCCTGTGGATCATTTTTTATTTTAACAGCTATGGAATCGGCAGTTTTTTCATCAGGCGCTGAAATAACAAGTGCATTTACACTTTGTTTCCACTGGTATTCGGCTGCATGTTGCGTATAATATTTTTTCAATCCTGTACTGTCTTCAGATGCTTTGCTCCACACATGTTTATCCATTACATAAAATAACATATTTGCATCATTAAATTCTTTAAGCTGTTCATTAGCGGCAGGATCAAAATCCTGTATATACTTCCTGTAATATGTGCCGCAGGAAATTCTTATATAACCGTGCATTAATTTTTCATAGTTAATTTGTTCGTTTTCATTTTCCGATAAACCCATGTTTTTTAAATAGGATATCCAGTTTTTCACCGAAACTTTTTCTTTGGTGAATTGAAACAAAACTGTTTCAGGATCAAATCCTCTATAATGCGCAGGCAGCTTGGCTGAATTCTTCAGTGCACTATCAGTGTATGACCATAAATCTGAATGATTATAAGGCATTTCTTTAAAGCCGGTTGCAGCAAGCCAGTTTTCCACCAAAGCATTTTTTGCAGTATCGAGTCTTCCATCATTTTGAATCCGGGTTTGAAGCCAGGCGATATAATTGATATCGTTTTCATTATCGGGAACGGGAAGAGCCTGATCAAGCTTAACGATGTTGTATCCGTAAGTCGTTTTAAAAGGCCTGGTGAAATCGCCGGGGTTTTTCAAACTGAATACCTGTTCTTCGAAGTTTGCATCATAATCCCCCACTTTTACTTCCATGATGTTCGGGCCTTGTTCATAACTGGTATGCCCATAAACAGAAAACAGCGGTTCAAACGGAACTCCTTTTTGCAAAAGGCCGTAAATAGAATCGGCAGTATGTTTAATAACAAGTTCCTGTTCACTGTTATATCCGGGATACAGGTTAAAAAGTAATTGCTCGATCTTTCTTCTTCCTAATGCCGGCCTTTCTGAAACGTTTTTAAAGATGTGATAGCCTGCATTGCTTTTATATATTCCTGAATAACTGCCAGGCTTTATATTATAAATAAATGTTTCAAGGTTATAAGGCAGCGTGAATACAGTAATGTACCCAACATTTCCATAGGCAGATTTTACAGAAGAATCCGTAGAATAAGAAGTTGTCACATCTTCAAAACTTTTACCGGCTTTTAAATCGGTATATGCTTTTTGAATAGTTGCATAAGCCTGCATAGTATCATTGCCCTGATATTTTACGAAAACCTGTTGCAGCAGAATATCTTTCCGGCTACGTACAAATGCTTCGTGAAGCAATTGTGTTATATCAGCTTGCTGGTTAATATAATTTTCTGCAAGCTGACTTTTAAAATTTTCCGCTTCGCTTATAAGATCTGCATTGGTATTAGCTTTTTCATCATAAGCGGCTTGCAGTTTTAAACGAAAATTTATATACAGGTCGAGATAATCTTTAAGGCTTTGTTCTTTATCCGTTGTTGTATCAGGATTTTTATTGTATGCATCCAAAAATTCTTTTTTAGAAACAGTATGTGTTCCATAAGTGAATAACGTTTGTGCTTTGGTAAAATTTACGGCAGCAATTGTAAAGCTGAAAATGCAAAGCAATTGTATTCTCATAATTCAATAGTTTATTGGGAAGAGGTTTTTATTTTTTTATCTATAAGCCCGTCGTACTGGTCAAGGCTTAACCCTTTTGCAATGATCCTTTTGTTTTCATCCAAAAGAAAAAAAGTTGGTGTTTGTATTATATCATACAGTTGCCTGTAATCTGCCTGTTTAGCCTGCTCAATTTCGGTTTTCTTTTCTTTTGTTTCATAAGCATGATACCAGCCATCAAGGTTGTGTTCAGTAATAAATTTTTTCCAGTCATCTACAACATAATCATTCACACAAACAGCTACTATTTTTACACCTTCTGCTTTCCATTTTGCTTTGTAAAAAGAATCAAGTCTTGGAATCTGCAACTGGCAATGGCTGCAATGCGGATCCCAGAACGCAACAAATGTAAGCGGCGCTTTTATATCATACAAAGAAACGGTTGAACCCGAAGTATCGGTAAGCACAAGCGGCGGAGCCTGGTCGTTTATCTGGTTTGCCATCAGGCTATATGCGCGATCGAAAATGTATTTACGTTGTTTTTCATTCAGCCACGAAGTATCACCTCTTGCATAAAAATTCTCAAATAAAAACAGGAATACTTTATCCTGTCCCATAAACTCAGGGTTAATATATTTATCTGTGAACTTGCCTAATAAAAATGTATGCACCTGCGCATTATTTCTTGAAGCAAGCAACATATAATTCACTTCATTAATGATTGAATCAGGATCGGGCGATACATACAATTTGAAATAATCTTCAAGCTTTGGTTCAAAGAAAGGCGTGTATAAAATAATGCTGTCATTAAAATCAACATTATCCCAATAATGATCTTTTACATAATAAAAAGGATACGATGAATCCAGTGTTCCATCACTGCGCATGGGTATTTGCGGGCGGTCAGGAATTTTTGCAACCTGAAGCAAAGTTGCCAGCATAGTGTTCGGTTGTTTGTTCATTACATCATTGCGGTAGTTGGTCAACTGCGCTGCGGAAGCCATTAACTGTTTGCTGATGGCAGCAGAATCTTCTTTGTTGGGAGCAGTTTTTAATTGTTGTTGCAAACTGCTTAGCACAGGAGAAATTTTTGCAAGAAAAGCCGTGTAATTCTGAAAAACATCATTGTCAGGCGAGCCGGAGAATTTTGTTTGATCGGGTTTTGTTGAATCGGATGCCAGCGAAAAATGCTGGTTCTTATCTATCAAAATGTCAAACATAATAACTCTTTGGGGCGACACAATAAAGTAAATGCCATGTGCAAGTTTTTTTTCACCTTTAAAAATTGCTGTGCCCCTGGCATCGGCCATTGCAGAATCTGCTAATTGTTTGCGTTTGCCAAAATAATTTCCAAGATATAGCTGCACATTTTTATAATCAGTTGTAACCTTTATCTCGTAGCCGGGTTTGGTTTGTTGCGCAAAAATTTTGGCGGTGCAGGTAAAAAGTAAAAGTGCGGCAAAAAATATCCTCATGTAAAAAAAATTGGCGTAAATATATTTCAATATCCATTTGCTTTTGTTAATCCAATGTAAAACAACAACGTAATAGCGAGTGATTTGATTTTTGAAACTGAAAGAAGTTATTTTGCGCCTGTGAAGAGAAAGCAAAACATAATTCTTGAAGATCTGTTGATTGAGAACTATGCAGCCGAAGGTAAATCGCTGGCAAAATTAAACGGCAAAGTAATTTTTGTTGAGAACACAGTGCCGGGCGACATAGCAGATGTTCAGTTGTATAAAAGCAAGAAAGATTGGGCGGAAGGATTTCCTCTTGAAATAAAAAAATTTTCTGCAGACAGGGTTGAACCTTTCTGCGCACACTTTGGTGTATGTGGAGGCTGCAACTGGCAAATGCTTCCTTACCCCAAACAACTCGAATACAAGCAGCAACAGGTGTATGATGTTTTGAAGAGGATCGGGAAGGTACAGCTGCCTGAATTATCACCCATCATTGGGGCACCGGAAACAAAATTTTATCGCAATAAACTCGAATATTCTTTTTCTGCCAGGCAATTTATTCCTGAAGGAATGTTCAGGCAAATGAAGAAAGAAGAAATTGATGTTACGTCCATATGGGAAAAAAAAGTTGCCGGTTTTTACGCAAAAGGCGTGTTTGATAAAGTGGTTGATATTGAAAAATGCTGGCTTCAGCCTGAACCTACCAACCTGTTGCGGAACAGCATTGCGGATTTTGCAAGGCAACATAATTTTTCTTTTTATGATTTTAAGCAGCATTCCGGCTGGTTAAGAAATATGATGGTGCGCATAACATCAACAGGCGAAATTATGCTGAACCTGGTGCTGGCTTCTGAAGAGAAAAAGAATATGAAGTTGCTGTTTGATTTTATCCTGCAGCAATTTCCTCAAATAACAACACTGCTGTATACTATTAATCCGAAGCATAATGACAGCATTTATGATCTTAAGCCCGTTGTGGTAAAAGGGAATGGGTTTATAACAGAGCAGCTTGAAGATTTCAAATTTAAAATAAGCCCGAAATCTTTTTTTCAAACGAATACCAAACAGGCAGAAAGGTTGTACACGGTTGCACGTGATTTTGCAGAATTATCCGGAAAAGAAGTGGTGTACGATCTATATTGCGGCACAGGAAGCATCGGTATTTTTGTAAGCCGGAACGCAAAAAAGATCATAGGTGTTGAAGTAATTGCTGAAGCCATTGCTGATGCAAAAGAAAATGCGGCACTTAATAATATTGCAAATACATCGTTTTATACAGGAGATGTAATTGATATTTGTAATGATGATTTTTTTGAAATAAACGGAAGGCCTGATGTGGTGATCGTTGATCCGCCACGGGCAGGTTTGCATGTAAAGCTGGTTGAAAAATTGTTGCAGGTCGAAGCGCCTTTAATAGTGTATGTAAGTTGTAATCCTGCAACGCAGGCAAGAGACGTTAATCTTTTAAATACGAAGTATGATATTGAAAAAGTGCAGCCGGTAGATATGTTTCCGCATACGCACCACATTGAAAATGTAATGCAATTAAAATTAAGAACTGTTTAAACCAATTTAATGAGAGAATTCAGGCCCGGTCGTTTCCAGATTCTGCCTACAGTAATAAAGAATTTGCTTATCATAAATGTATTGATGTTCATAGCAAGGCAAACAATACAAACCGGCAATTATACACCGATGGATGATCTTTTTGCCCTTCATACCTGGCAAAGCCCTTTGTTCAAGCCGTGGCAGTTTGTTACGCATCTTTTTATGCACGGCAGTATAGGGCATATATTTTCAAACATGTTTGCATTGTGGATGTTCGGTTCCGTACTGGAAAATTTATGGGGTCCAAAAAGATTTCTCACTTTTTATATTGTTTGTGGTTTAGGTGCGGCACTTATGCATATGACGGTTTTATATTTTGAGAGTAACTCTTTGCTGAACGATTATAATGCACTGTTGCAACATTTTAATTTTGGAACATTCGAGAACTTTTTCGTCCAGCATCATGTTGCTGAGTATATGCCGAATACTAATTATTCTGAAATAGCAGATCAATACAGGAATAATCCCAATAATCCTTTAGCGGCGCACCAGGCCTCGCTTCTTATAGAAGGATTTAAAGATGCTCAATTGAATGAACCTACTTTAGGCGCATCCGGAGCTATATTCGGTTGCCTCGCCGCGTTCGGTTATTTGTTCCCCAATACGTATATATATATTTATTTTTTCCTGCCACTAAAAGCAAAATGGTTCGTACTTATATATGCAGGGTTTGAACTGGTAATGGCTTTGCAAAACAGCGCCGGAGATGATGTTGCTCATGTGGCTCATTTAGGTGGCGCGCTTTTTGGTTTAGCTTTGGTTTATTTCTGGAATAAGACCAACCGGCAAACATTTTATTAAATATCCTACTTTAATAAAAACCTATGGCAGTAAGAGAACAAAACAGCAGAAAAAAAATTTTATTAGGTGAGGATCATAATGCCTTAACATGGCTGATTATTCTTAATGCCCTGTTCTTTGCCTCCATACTTTTTATAAAAGTGATTTATGATCTAACTACCGGTCATTCACAGGCAACGGATCTCAACATTGATAACTGGGTTGCCATGCCTGCAGAAGGGTATCGCTTTCTTACACGTCCCTGGACGGTGTTTACCTATATGTTCGCACACAACAGTATCTGGTATATTATAAGTACCGTATTATGGCTTTGGTGTTTCGGCTATATTTTCCAGGATCTTGCCGGCAATAATAAGCTCTTTCCCGTTTATTTATATGGTGGTTTCGCCGGTGGATTATTCTTTTTGATAACCGCGAATTTAATTCCCTCTATTCATGCAAATGCAGAGGTATATTCTTTAATGGGCGCGGCAACTTCTGTAATGGCTGTTGCTATAGCAGTAACAGCACTTACGCCAACATTTCGCATTATGCCCATGCTCAACGGCGGCATTCCTTTGTGGGTAATAACCCTGGTATTTGTTGTCATTGATTTTGGAACGATCGGCTTATCTAATCCTGCGGTTACGGTTGCACACCTGGCAAGTGGTTTAATGGGGTTCTTTTTTACATACCAATTAAAACAGGGCAACGATATTGGCAGATGGATGATAAATTTTACTAACTGGATCAACAATCTTTTCAATCCCGAAAAAAAATACGAAGAACAAAAATTTTTTTATGCTTCAACGCGAAAGCCCTTTGAAAGAACACCTCATTTCAGTCAACAGAAACTTGATGAAATCCTTGATAAAATAAACGAAAAAGGCTATCATTTTCTTACCGAAGAAGAAAAGGAATTTCTAAAGCAGGCAAGCAAAGAAAATTTATAGTAGCCGGTACTAACTGATTTTTACATGAAGAATTTTGTAAGAGTTGCGTGGATCATATTCTGTATCATCCTCACCGGGATATTTGTTATTGCGTGCTTTAGTGCTTATGTTTCTCCCGCTTCGTTTTCTTACATGCCTTTACTTGCCATTGCGTTTCCTTATTTTTTTATTGCGGTGTTGATGGTGGGTTTGATCAACCTGCTGCGCAACAAAAAACCTGCAGTAATAATGCTGATGAGTTTGTTGCCGGGTTTTATAAACCTGTCTCACATCATTGCATTCAACTTCAATGCAAAACCCGGTGCTTTAAAAAATGATTCAGCATTGCGTATTATGACATGGAATGTTCAGGATTTTGTTGACCTGAAAATTACTTCTCAAACACCTCCTGCTATGCTTAACCTGATCGCTCAAAATAATGCAGACATTGTTTGCATGCAGGAGTTTACCAATATAGAAGATGCAAAAAGATATGTATGCATAAGAAAGGAAATGGATTCATTAGGATATAAATATTACTTTATGTCGAATGATGAACATAATGTTATGAAAAATGTTGTTCAGACAAGAGGTTCAGCTATATTCTCAAAAATTCCTTTTACCGATAGCAGCCGTGTTAATATTAATAATACAGATGAGAGCGAAAATCTTGCGTATGTTGATATAAATTTTAAGAATAAGCCATTGCGTATCTATACTGCACATCTTAAATCGTTTTCTTTATACAAGGATACTCAGAACAGCAGGCAGGATATTTATCAAATAACCTATAATCACAAACGAAACATTCAATATAAACTGCGTGATGTAGAGCGTTTCCATCAAAAGGAGGTAGAGATCGTGCATAATTCAATCGCACAAACTTCGCTACCGGTTATTTATTGTGGCGATCTAAATGCGGTTCCTTCATCGTATACCTATCATATTTTAAGAAATAATTTCCAGGATGCATTTCTTGAAAAAGGCTCAGGTATCGGCGCTACATTTTATAAGATTGCTCCTATGCTGCGCATTGATTATTGCTTTGCCGATAAGAGACTTAAAGTATTGAACTGTTTTGTGATTGATAAAAAACTCTCCGATCATTATCCCGTAGTTACAGATCTGCAATGGAAATAAAATATGGTTTAATTCGTTATTTTTATTTATGGCAAGTATTGTACGCACCACCGTAAAAAAAATTCTTTTCACGCTAACCATTGTATTTTGTGCCATTTACCTGTTTACGTTGTTCATACCTTATCTTAATCCAAAACATTGGTGGCTTATAGGTTTTCTGGGTTTAACTTTTCCTTACTTGTTTTTTATG
>JABDAV010000028.1:0-273 GCA_013289015.1 Bacteroidota bacterium
AGCCTATCCTTTAAAACTATATACTTATAATTCTGTTTCAAGCTCTGAAGAAACATACCGCCAATCGTGGCGCGTATGGTTATTACAGTCAATGCTGCTTTATGCATTATTTTACTTTTTATCATCTTTTTTTGTCGTAAACCGTATTATTTTAAGTTATGCATGCATATCCGGCGCTTTGATCTTAATCAGCCGCTTTTTCCAAACATTTCTTGTTGAGTTTGTGTTTAGAAAGATCAACGTACTAAAGGTATCCCAAAAGATCGCCATAGT
>JABDAV010000028.1:283-35581 GCA_013289015.1 Bacteroidota bacterium
GCCATAGTTGGATATGATGATAAAGCCCAAAAACTTGCAGAATACTTTCAGCGTAATAAAAATATTTACAACTTTCTTGGCTTTTTTTCCGATTCAAACAAAACGAAAAACAACTTTGACGAAAACCCTCTCTTTCCGCTAACTGAATGTATGAATTATGTGGTAAAACATAATGTAAAAGAGATTTACTCAACGGTTTTACCTCATGAAAATCCTCAGGTTTCCGAATTAGTGAGAAAAGCTGAAGCAAATTTTGTCAGGTTACGCTTTGTATCTAACACTCTTTTAAATCCGGGCTCGGATTATAATCTTGTTGCGATAGATCAGCTCAATCAAATGACCATTATGGCCCTTAGAAACGAGCCGCTGCATGGTTATTTCAACAGGATCAAAAAAAGAGGCTTTGATCTCATCGTGAGCAGCCTGGTCATAATTTTTGTAATGTCGTGGCTTACACCGTTACTGGGAATAATCATAAAACTTACTTCCAAAGGACCTGTATTTTTTATACAAGACCGCTCGGGCAAGGACAATAAGACCTTTCGTTGCATTAAATTCCGCAGCATGCATGTAAACGATGAAAGTGATGAAAAACAAGCTGAAAAAAATGATGCGCGAATCACAAAGATCGGTGCCTTGATGCGCAAGACCAACCTTGATGAATTTCCACAATTCTTCAATGTCTTTAAAGGTGAAATGAGTATTTGCGGACCGAGACCTCACATGCTGAAACATACCAAGGAATATAGCCAGATCATCAGCAGGTACATGATCAGGCATTATCTTAAACCCGGCGTCACAGGATGGGCGCAGGTAAATGGTTACCGCGGTGAAACAGAAGACCCGGTATTAATGGAAAGAAGGGTTGAATATGATATCTGGTATATGGAAAACTGGTCGCTTATGCTCGACATAAGAATCATATTCATGACCATCTTTAATATATTCAAAGGAGAAGAAAAAGCCAGGTAATTATATTTTAGAAATTCTCATCAGCATCTGTATATTCATTTTTCTGCAAACATCAGCAACAATTCTATGGCTGTGAGTGTTGAAAAGTATTCTCCAAATAAATGATTATGCACACACATTGCTCATATACTATCTGTTAATCAAGTCCGTTATATTTGCTGTTGCATTATTGCTATGGCCAACAGGTTAAAAAAGAAAACGAATAACGCGCCCAGCGCTGAAAAATTAAATCCTGACAAAGAGCAGGAGGTCACCATACAGGAAGTTGTAAAAGATGAACGCACTTCAAAAATTGCCGGGGCTGTCAGTTTATTGTTTGCTGCCTTTCTTTTTATAGCATTTATATCATATTTCTTTACATGGCAGCAGGATCAGGACAGAGTTTCATCAGGCATTGGTGTTTTTATAAAAAAAGATGTGCATGTAGATAATCTCTTAGGATTGCTCGGAGCTTATATATCAAATCTTTTCATGAATAATGGGTTTGGCATCGCATCATTTTTATTCTGTACATTCTTCTTTGTTCTTGGTGTAAATCTCTTGTTCGGGAAAAAAATATTTAATCTCGCGCGTAATCTCCGCTATCTTATTGCCGGGTTGATTGTTTTAAGCGTAGTATTTTCTTTTTTCTTTGGAAGAAATTTCGCCTGGGGTGGCGCTGCAGGTGATCTTATGGTTGATTGGCTGGTGAAATGGCTTGGCAATGTTGGAACAGCATGCCTGCTCGTTGTTACTTTTCTTGCATATATTATCTGGCGGTTTAATCCGAAATTTACATTGCCTGCACGCAAACAAAAACCATTGGTAAAAGATCCGGAACCTGTTAACACTGGAAACAATTTTGATGAAGAATATGATTACCATTATTACACTCCTGAAGAAAGCATTTCAATCAACGATAAATATGCAGCCAGCCACGATGATGGCTTAACTAACAGGTTAAAAAATAATGACGGTAACATTGTAGTGATCATGCCTGAAATAAAGGGTACACCATCGTTTCAGGATGATATAAAACTGACTGATAAGGAACCCGGCTATCAGCCAATGATTGATGAATTGATAAATCACAAAGAACCCATTACAGAAAATTTACCGGAAAACAAAGCAATAACAACGCTTCCATATCAGCAAAAATCCAGGCAAACCGGGGAGGATATGCAACTGGAAATAAATGATACGATCGAAGACAATGAACCAACAGTAACTATTGGTCCGACGATTGTAAACCAGGATAAGCCGGTCACTATTCAAAAGCCTGTAGTAAACTATGAGCCCACACTTGACCTGAGTAATTATAAATACCCGTCTCTTGATTTATTGGAAGCTCATGGAAGTGAAAAAATTGTTCATGATCCGGCAGAACTGGAAGCCAATAAAAACCAGATCATATCTACTCTAAAAAACTATGATATAGCTATCCAGCGCATCAGTGCGACAGTTGGGCCAACGGTTACCCTGTATGAAATTATTCCGGCTCCGGGCGTTCGCATAAGCCGTATAAAAAATCTTGAAGATGATATTGCATTAAGTCTTGCTGCATTGGGCATTCGTATCATTGCTCCTATTCCGGGCAAAGGCACCGTTGGTATTGAAGTACCTAACGTTCGCAAGACGGTTGTAAGCATGAAGACCTTGCTTGCATCAGAAAAATTTCAGAACAATAATTTTTCATTGCCTATTGCTATAGGCAAAAAAATTGACAATGAAAATTTCATTGTAGATCTCGCTACAATGCCACATTTATTAATGGCGGGCGCAACCGGCCAGGGTAAATCTGTTGGTATAAATGCGCTGCTCGTTTCGTTATTATATAAAAAACATCCCTCACAATTGAAGCTGGTCCTGGTTGATCCGAAGAAAGTAGAGCTGAGTTTATACCGCGTTATTGAAAGGCATTTTCTTGCAAAGCTTCCGGGTGAAGAAGAGCCTATCATCACCGATACAAAAAAAGTAGTGCATACTTTAAATGCATTGGCAACTTTAATGGATATACGTTATGATCTTTTAAAAGAAGCAAGTTGCCGTAATATAAAAGAGTACAATGAAAAATTTGTGAACAGAAAACTCAACCCGCAAAAAGGCCATGAATTTTTGCCATTCATTGTATTGGTGATTGATGAATTTGCAGACCTTATTATGACGGCAGGCAAAGAAATTGAAATGCCTATTGCAAGGCTTGCACAGCTGGCGCGCGCTGTGGGTATTCATCTTGTTATAGCAACACAGCGGCCTTCAGTTAATATTATCACAGGAACCATTAAGGCAAATTTTCCTGTACGTGTTGCATTTAAGGTTTCTTCAAAAATTGACAGCCGTACCATTCTTGATACCGGCGGCGCTGAACAACTCATTGGTAAGGGTGATATGCTGATAAGTTATAACGGCGAAATCACCCGTTTACAATGTGCCTTTGTTGATACACCTGAAGTAGAAAAAGTATGTGAGTTTGTTAGTGAACAGCAAGGTTATCCCCAGGCATTTCAACTTCCGGAATATGTTGACGAAAAAGAAATGGAAGGAAAAGAATTTGATCTTAGTGATCGTGATCCTTTATTTGAAGATGCTGCAAGATTAATAGTGCAAAATCAAATGGGTTCAACTTCATTGATTCAGCGTAGAATGAAATTGGGATATAACCGTGCAGGCCGGTTGATGGATCAGTTGGAACAAGCCGGCATTGTTGGACCGAACCTGGGCAGTAAAGCAAGAGATGTGTTGGTTAAGACTGATGGTGAGTTGCAGGAAATACTTGATCTTATAGGATAAATGCAACTGACATTTCAATGAAGATATTATGATTGAACCGCCAAAAGACAAGCAGATCATAAAAGGAGCAATAGCCGATTACTGGTTTGAAGATAGTATCCTTGTCTCACTTTCCAAAAGTATTACACGCACCGTAGAAAACATCGGCGGTAATGTTGCACTGGTAAAACAAATAACCAATAACAAGCCTGTGCCCTTACTTATATATCTTGCATCTTCTCCCGTTCCCGACAAAGCCACCAGGAAATTTTCAACAGAACAATTGCCTGTTATTTATTCAGCCATGGCAATGGTTTCAAAACCAGGTTTATCAAAATTCATCATGAATATTTTATTCAGTTTAAAACCACCGCCCATTCCCATGAAAAGTTTTACAGACGATAAAGCAGCCAAAGAATGGCTTAAACAATATGTTTAATAATTGCGTTCGGGAAGATAGTTAGAAGGCGTCATTTCAATCCCGAAACTTCGCATACGCATTAGGTTAAGTAATCAATTTTTGGTTCCCAAAAAAGTTCTTTGAAAACGACACATAGAAAAGGCAAGCTTGCTGCTGTTAAAAGGTAACTTATAGTAGTATGGCAGCCACTTTTCTTAGTGTGTCAAATACCTGAAGTTAAGTTTTGCTTCAAAGAAAAGCCAAGTACTTTTTAGTGATAAGCTTCTTAAAAAGAGAAACTATTCCCGTATGGGCAGAATGCCCTTATATCTTACTTTCTTTGAGCTATAGGTTACCTGATTTATAGACTTAAAAATAAAGTTATGCAAAAGGCAACGGTATTTGAAACGATTAATGAAAATGTAGCAGGCATTGATATGGGTGCTGAAAAAATTTTTGTATCGCCAGATGGAACAGAGGTTGTAAACTTTAATACGTTCACATCGGGCTATTATCAGTGCATGGAATATCTGCAACAAAAAAATATTACTGAAGTAGCAATGGAAGCAACTGGTGTTTACTGGATGGCGCTGTATACTATGCTGGAAAACTGCGGTATACTTTATTAAGATTAATCGGGGAAACAGAAACAGATATGATGCGGTTTGAAACAAACAAACATTTTGTAAGCTGGTGTGGACTATCGCCTAAACATCATCAAACAGGTAAGACCAATAAACGTGTAAAAGGGACAAAATGAACAAGGCAGGACAAATATTTAAAGAAATAGCACATTCGCTTATAAACAGCAAACATATAGCTATTGGCAGTTTTATCAGAAAACTAAAAGCAAGAAAAGACTCTGCAATAGCTATAAAAGCAGGTACTAGGAAACTGGCAATCGCCTATGATACACTTACAAAAGGAAGCGCTTATGTAGAACAAAGAATAAAAAAAATATGAAGAACAAATAGCAAAAAAAGAAAAAGCAGCATTATATAAACTGGCAAAAAAATATAATGTTGAAATCGTTGATAAACAAACAGCTGCTTTACGTGTCATTGGCAGAAATAGTTGTGATCTCTTTAAATATAAGGCCAGCTTGAGTCTTAGAGTCATTAGCGCCTGTAATTTCAGGTTGTTACCAGTTGTCGCATAAGGCGCCTCTTTCGGTTCGGTCCCGACTTGTCGGGATTGAAAAAAATCCGAAGGATATTTTTTTCAAAGAAGCGAAAGCAGCGCCGATGCGACAACGAAGCCATGCGGCTTTGAGCATACAACAACTGTATTTAAGTGATGTATAAGTTAGGACGCTAATACAAAACTTCGGAATTTAGGTGACGGTTCAACTTCATAACAAAACGTGGCAATATAACTTTCAATACGATATAAATTCCTTATCCCGACTCATGTATGTAATAATCTTATCTGAAAGCTTTAACCAAACGCGATTGTAGTAGTTGTCGTTTTTAATTTGCTGAAACAGATAAATTCATTAAGATTTGCAACAAACGCCTTAAAATGGAAAAATTAAGTACGCTTGCAGAAACAATGGTTGGCAGTGAGATTGTTCGGTTGGGAAATGAAATAAGTGAGCGCAAACGTAAAGGAGAGCACATTTATAATTTTACGATCGGCGATTTTGATCCTTCAGTTTTTCCAATACCCGCAGCACTTGAAGCGTTCATTATCGAAAGCTATCAACATCACTATACAAATTATCCTCCTGCAGATGGAATTTTTGAGTTGCGTCAAGCTGTTGCGTTATTTATAAAAGAATGGGAACATCTTGAATATTCACCATCTGAAATATTGATCGCATCAGGCGGCAGGCCATTAATATATGCTTTGTTCAAAACGGTGATCGATGATAATGATAAAGTGATCTATGCGGCGCCTTCATGGAACAATAATCATTATACCAATCTGCATAAAGGCAAACATTGTATCATAGAAACAAAAGCTGAAAATAATTTTATGCCTACTGCGGAAGATATAGCAGCAAATATAAAAGATGCAGCGCTTCTTTGCTTGTGCACACCTCAAAATCCAACCGGCACAACATTAAGCAGGGAAACACTTTCAGCAATATGCAGGCTTGTTATTGAAGAAAATAGCCGGCGCGGAGAGAACGAAAAAAAATTGTATGTAATGTTTGATCAGATGTATTGGATGCTCACCTATGGAAGCATACAACATTACAATCCTGTATCATTACATCCCGAAATGCGCGCTTATACAATTTTTGTTGATGGCATATCAAAGGCATTTGCTGCTACCGGTTTGCGCGTGGGATGGGCATTCGGGCCCAAAGCAGTACTTACAAAGATGAAAGCATTCCTTAGTCATATAGGCGCTTGGGCGCCAATGGCTGAGCAAAAAGCAACTGCAAAATTTCTTGTACAAAAAAATTTACTGCAGGAATATTTCAGTCATTTTAAAGCTGAGCTTGAATTAAGACTGAATAAAATTTATGAAGGGTTGATGGAATTAAAAGCGTTTGGCCACAACGTTGATGCCGTTACACCTCAGGCGTCAATCTATCTTACTATATCGTTTAATCTCGCCGGTAAAAAATCAAATGGTATTGAATTGAGAACACAGGAAGATGTAACGGAATACCTGTTAAGTAAAGCTCATTTGGCTATAGTACCTTTTTATGCTTTCGGTGCAGAAAAAAAATCTCCCTGGTACAGGCTTAGCGTCGGCACTTGTAAACTAAATGAAATACCTCTTTTTCTACATCAACTTAAAGATGCATTGAATGATCTTCAATAAGAGCTTCTAATTAATTTTTGTTGCTGATAAATACAAATGATTTAAGCTTTGACTCTTTTAAAATATGCTTAACATGTTGAAGTTTACTGATAACCTTATTACGGTTAACATCTATTACTTCATTGGCAATGCAAAGCGCGTCAGAACTTTCAACAAGATAAAATAAATCATTCAATAGCTCTATTTCATGTTCAAGCTCTTGTTGATTCATTACCTCTTTTTTTGTAAGTACCAGCAGGTTTCTATAACGGGGGTTCATAGCACCTGATTATTTAAATTTTTTTTATCCTACAATTCCTCTTTTTGGAGGGCAACCGCATTTTGTTCTGTTGCTGGGGCTGCAAGATACTGCAAGCATAATCGTTAATAATACAATAACAAGAAAAAAATTTAGTTGCCGCTTCATTAATTTGTATTTCTAAATTACACAGTTTATATTAAAACAAACAATTTTTTTTGAACACAGCGCTAAGGCATAAAAAGATTCTGATCGCCCCTCTTGATTGGGGCCTTGGCCATGCAACCCGTTGTATTACAATAATTCGTTATTTGGAAACGCTTAACTGCCGTATTACGGTTGCTGCATCCGGAAAAACTGAAACCTTGCTCAAAAACGAATTCCCTCATCTTTCTTACCTTAACCTGCCCGGGTACAAAATAGCTTATTCAAAATTTAAACGGTTTTTACCGTTTAAAATTTTAATTCAAATCCCTAAAATTTTAAGAATTATCCGGTTTGAGCATCAGTGGCTAAAAAAAATCTTAAAGCAACATCGCTTTGATGCCGTTATTTCAGACAACCGTTACGGTTTTTTTTCTAACGATTGCATTTCTGTTTTTATAACACATCAGCTTAAAATTAAAACGAATATAAAAGCGCTTGATAAAATTTTGCAGCGAATAAATTATCGTTATATAAACCGTTTTTCCGAATGCTGGATACCCGATCTGGAAGGCTGTATAAATATAGCAGGAGACCTTTCGCATTCTGAATCATTACCAAATATTCCGGTTAAATACATTGGACCGCTCTCACGGTTTAAAAAAAATAGAAATGATAAAATAACATTTAAATGGATGGTGATCATTTCAGGTCCTGAACCTCAACGTTCAATATTTGAACAAAAAATCTTTGAAGCAGCATCAACAACAAATGAAAATTTTTTAATTGTTCGCGGTTTACCGGGAGAAAAAGAAAAGGATTTTTCTAATCAGAATTGTAAAGTGCTGAATCATCTAAACACAACAGAAATGCAGCAGGCGATACAGGCAAGTGAATTTATAATCAGCCATTGTGGTTACACAACCGTTATGGAAATTTTATCTCTGCAAAAAAAATCAATACTCATTCCAACACCCGGGCAAACAGAACAGGAATATCTCGCATCACATCTTTCAAAACAAAACTGGGCTTATACATTTGATCAGAAAGAAGACTTTGCATTTCATTTAAATAAAGCAACTACGTACACATATAATCTTCCAGACATCGATTGTCAATTACACGAAACAGTTATAAAAAATTTTGTGCAATCACTCTAATTGTAGACAGTGCTATAAAACACTTTTAGGATAATCAAAGAACCAGAATTCTTTTTTTGCGGTTTCAAAATCATTCCAGCTTTCTGCTTTTATATGAATGGCGAACACAGCGCACGTAGGCATTTCATCAACACGTGTAAGTGTAAGTTGATTTACGAATGCAGTAATACCCGGGTTATGCGAGAACAAAGCAACTGATGCATAATCATCATTCAAATGGATAACAGCATGATTAAATTTATCAATCGAAGCTTCATACAATTCAGGCCATTTAATTATGTTCTTCTTTTTTATATTGAATTCGTTCGCAAAAAAATTTGCTGTAGCGAAAGCTCTTATTGCAGGGCTTGAAATAATAGCATCCAATTCAATTTTTTTTTCTTTATGCAACCGTTTTGCCATTGCAGGTGCATCTTTTTTTCCTCTATCATTTAGTGGTCGATCAAAATCTCTTTGCGCAAGATCATCCCAGCTGCTTTTGGCATGTCGTACAATAAGAAGTGATCTTGTTTGCATTTATAATTATACAATTGTTATGTGTATTTTTTATTATTTTCTTTGAAACGTTCACTTTTTAACCTCATCATTAGCAAAACGGATTAAATAAACACACGATACAAATTCTCTTACATTGAAAATAATATTTTTAGAATCGATTAAACTTGGAGTTGACACTGCTTTTAATTTTTTATATCAGCTCCGAAAGGCACATTTTGTGTAAGTTTATTATTTGATACATTCATATTATACTTAGGAAAAGTATTTGGATTTGGATACCCCTTTAAAAGTATACTCTTAAAATTAGTAGAATTATTATTAAAAGTAAATGTATTATTGGTAATTATATTATTTAAGGCTATGGGAATTAATAAACTTAATGCTGACATTCCTTTATTCAGAGAAATAGTATTATTTGTAAACAGATAACTATCCCAATTTGATGTCGGAAATGAAGTTCCATTAACAATTTCTTTCCCGTTTGATGATGCTACGCATAATCCTCCAATCTGGCCTGAAATCTCATTATTACTAAATTCAAATTTTGAAGTTTCACAAACCATTGGGATACGAGGGTATAATGCTAATAATCCTGTATAAGACGAAAAACCATCAGCATCCGGTTGTTTATATACTATATTATTCCCTTTTATTGTAATATCTCCTCCATAAACAGCTCCAAAACTTCCCGCACCGTTAGTGCCACCTCCCGCGGAAGATGATGACGGACCAGGGATAGAGGGTTCTCCTTGCCAAATTACGCCAGTGAGTCTATTATTTATCACACTTAATTTACCGCCACCTATTTCAAAAAATAATCCTCCACAATTATATAGCTCATTATTTGAAATTGTAAAATTGTATACCCTTGCAGAGGCAAAATAGCTTCCTCCTGAACGTATCCCATAATACATTTTATTGCTGTTTAAAACTGCCGTGCCAACACATTCATTAGTCCCTAATGACGGAGAATAAATGCGGGAGAAAGATGGTGAAGTTCTTGAAGTAGAAAATCCACCAACTATGTCTAAGTGTGTAGCTCCTATCCGGTGCATTATTATAGATTTAGCTGCGCCCCAATTGGATGAGATAGAATGTATTCTATATAGCCCCTGTACACCAGTTATAAAATAAACATCTCCAACGGCGTAGCTGTTAGCCGCCGTTGCTCCTGCACTTGTTGAAGATGTTGAGAGTATGGTTTCATTAATACCATCATTATCGATATCCTTACTATAATAATAATAGTTTGAAGGATTACTTATATATACTACAGAATCTCCGGCTGTAACTGATGCTGCAGACATCTTTATATCAACAGAATTTCCAGACCAAAATTCATTAGCCATCCAATTGTACTTAAAAATATTATCCTCTTCTATAATCGAAGACGGAATTTGATCAGGCCACAATCCTTTTCCCGTCATTCCACCAAACGACACCCCCCTGCTTCCGCCATCAAAGAGATTTCCGGTAACTACTGCCTGTACATCTCCATATAAATATATTTGTATACCTAAATCTCCGGGCAGATAAGCTACATTATCTGATGCTGTTGCAGGCGAAGGTCTATCTAAAAAAATGCTATCTGCCACTTTACGCGTAATAGTATAGACTCCTGTAATAGATACCGAGTATATTGATTGCCCAACAACTAAATTTTTATAATTAGCATCTTCGGTGACAGTATGAGTAGATCTTACTATTTTATTATTTCCTGCTGTCCAATTAAACTTGGGCATACGTATAGCTAACGGAAACTCATACTGATTGGGAGGTATTATCCATAAATTTTTTTTTATGGGAGACTTTAATCCTGTATTTACCGCATCAGCATCCCATCCTGTAGATTTGTTGTATATGCCACTTGCGATCGTTATAATTCCTTTAGTTACATCATTTGCATCTTGTATAAATCCTGTAACCATATATAAAGCGTTACTTTTGTTATAGGTGCCACCACCTTCTACATTTGCTTCATTGCCTGAAAAATAAGTGCTGAACTGAATATACCTGTATAAAATAATTCTGTTAGCAATGGGTGTACTATCCATAGTTCTTATTTTTAAGTTTATTGCGCCAATTTTATAAGGGCTATCGGCAACCAGGTGAATAAATGCTCCATTATTTTTGAAATTATTATTACTTATCATAGCATTCCTGATTATTGAACTACTATCAGTTTTAACGCGTTGAACTTTTAGCCAAAGTGCAAAACCGGAACATCTTGTGAAAGAGTTATCGTGAATATAAATACTATCAAAACTACACCAGGATGTAGCGTTAGTTTGTATAAACTGTCCTGATAAGTCTTCCCCATCATAGTTAAATCCATAAAATTCTAAATTCTTATAGTTCCTTCTTTTACTTGCGCTTGTTGGTACCGGGCGTCCTCCTCCCGAATAGGTACCATCTGCTTTTATCATTGCGGGGGATAAGAAAAAAAGTGGTGTGAGATATTTAAAAGTATTTTTATAATGCTTAACCATACAGCCGTTGCCATTTAATTTTATGGTTAAAGGAGGATATACATTATTAAATCTATACGTTCTGCCTTTTGTAAAAACAAGGGTTTTATTGTTGCTGGCATTCAAGGCTGCCTGTATATAATTGGTTAAATCAGCTGTATCGCTATATGCAGGAATAAACCAATCTACTTTTAAAGATTGCGTAGTATCAGCATTTCTTATGGCAACAAAAGCTGCATTACCCGGTACGGGAAATACCGTTCCATTATTAACTGTAAATCCTGTAGCACTTCGTATGGTTAATGAACCACCACCATAAACACTATCAGGAATGCTAAATATTAAACCTTCATGGATATTTTTGAATTTTGATGGCGAAGCTATATCCAATATTTCTATTGCAGGATGATTTTGTGCAGATGTTTTTAATGCAATACAAACAATAAAATAAAATATCTTTTTCATTAGTTGCAATTAATATAGTCCAGAATTTTTGCTATTATTATTTCTCCTGTACAAATAATGCACAATAAGTTAGTTTACAAGGATATTGAAAACTTATATGCGCATTGCTACCAGTAGTAACTTCGAGTCTTTGTAAACCCGGCAATAATATTAAGAAATACAAAAGCTGGGCCATATCATGCATTGTTATAATTTGTAACTGTTAATTGCATTATACGTTAAATACTAACGCTTCTTCTTTTGAAATTGTTTGATCCATCATTAAACGATTTATTATTTTTTTGAAACGATAACTTTTTTCACTTCTCCATCTGCAAATCGAACAAGATAAACACCAGACGCAAAGTTTTTAATATTAAAATTGATGGTTTGTGTATTAGCAATCTGCCCGCTTATTATCTTACCACTAACACTAATTAACTGAACAGGTTTATGCAAAAAATTTGTAGGCAGCGAAATGTAAATATTATCTGTTGCAGGATTTGGATAAATATTTATTACTGCATTAGCTGCACTGCTGTTTTCATTATCTGCAACTGAAACCGGTTTTTTTTCTGTGCCGATAAAAAAGCCGCCGAGTAAGTTTGTTTGAAAACTTACTTGCCAGTATTTTCCTGTGTTATTCCAAACAACATCATTATCAAACGGATTAATAATAACGGGACTGGTTTGATATGTATTTGGCAAGCCTGAACTATCCGCGCTTTTACCTGGATAGCCATATAATCTTACATTTTTAATGCCTGAAGAATCATGTGGATTTGATGGCAGCATATAATAAGCTGTGTCCGCATTCTTATTGTATATATCAAATTCAGCTTGAGTAAAATAAAAAATAAGCTTCGCAGAACCCGATATGTCGTTATTGTATTCAGGATAAAGCTGGTAATGCCTTGAAACAAAAGGCTTGCCAGCACTGTCATATACCAGGCTATTTTTTACCCAAACGTTTGTAGTAATTTTTTTGTTTAAACTTGAAATATAGTTTCCGGTTGGATGTACTATACAAATAAGATAACTATCAAATCTTAAATCGAAAGGGCGGTTTATATATTGCTTAATACCGCTTGTGAATGGAATAGGTTTATCAATACCATTAAAGAGTATTTCTCTTATTCTTGCGTTTCCGCGATCAGATAAGAATAAATTATTATTGTTATTTACTGCCACGCTGTAGGGGAAATTAAGACTTGCTTTTATTGCGGAATCACCATCGCCGCTGTAGCCGCCGGAATAAGTTCTTTCTCCATCACATTCAAAATAATCTCCACGTCCACCACCGGCTACAGTATGAATAATTCCATTAGCATCAACTTTTCTTATCTTATAATTATTATTATCAGCAATAAAAAAATTGCCTTTTGAATCTTTTATTATACCTGTTGGATTATTCATAGCTGCATCAACCGCAAGCCCGCCATCACCACTAAAACCAAATGATCCATTACCCGCAATAGTGGTAATTCTTCCCTGCCTGTTCACCTTTCTTATTCGATTATTTGTTGCGTCAGCTATGTACAAGCTTCTGTCTGTATTATCGAAATAAAGGCATTGCGGGTCGTGCAATGATGCATTAATTGCAAGCTTATTATCACCGTTATAGGTAGGTATGCCATTGCCTGCATAAACTGTTTTTGTACCTGTAGTGTCAATCTTATAAACATATTGATCTTCCGTTGAAACATATAAATTTGAACTATCGTCTATAGCAAGACATAAAGGATAATTTACAAAAGCATATGTTGAAATTTCACCTGATTTATTTACTTTTCTTATCCTGTTATCTCCATTATCAGCAATAAAAATATTTCCGCTGTTGTCTGCCGCCACACCAGTAGGATTTTTAAATTCTGCTTTTAATGCATCCCCACCATCGCCATAACCATTGCTGCCCTGTTTGCCGTTTCCTGCTATAGTTGAAAGAATTCCTTTCGGGTTTATAGATTCTATTTTATAAAAAATTGCATCTGCCATAAATAAATTTCCTTTCTTAAAAACTATTTGAGCAATATCACCGAGGTTAGATAAACCTGCAGGCTCATTTTCCAAATAATAAGATTTTGGATCCTGATAATAAAGTGTGCTTACATAATTAAACGACGTTTTTGTAATAAGACTCAATTTTATTATAGCAGCTATTCTTCCGTTGCATGGATCTTCGTATGTAGTGGAATAATAAATGCTGCTGTCTTTGCTATTATAAGAAATGTTGTGCAGGCTGCCTGAAATTGCAATTGAATGAATTTTTCCATCTGTTGTTACGCTATATATACCGCAACTGTTCGCAACGAAATAAATGTTATTACTGCCATCAACATCTACATCAAACGGAGGACCAATGCTTACCTTTGTTGCAGAAGTTGTATCATTATTTAATCCTGCGTTACAAACATTTGATGTTTGCCCATTGCCTGCATACGTTGTTATAATTTGGTTTGAATCAATTTTTCTTATGCGGTTATTATTAGCATCTGCCACAAATAAATTTTCATTTTTATCAATAGCAATGCCTTGTGGATCGTTAAAGCTTGCACCTGTTGCCAATACATTGTCACCGCCAAAGCCTGCAATTCCGTTGCCTGCATAAGTATTAATAATTCCGTTTGAATTAACTACACGTATTCTTTCATTTCCCTCATCAGAAATAAAAACATTTCCATTTTTATCAATGGCTACATCGTGCGGATACAAAAGATTGGCATTTATTGCAAGACCCCCATCTCCGCTAAAACCTCCAATTCCATTGCCTGCAAAAGTTGTAATAATACCCTGGGTATTTATTTTGCGAACGCAGTTATCGCCCTGATCGCAAAAGTAAATGTTACCTGCTGCATCAATCGCTATTCCTGTGGGCGTTCCTAACAAGGCTTCTGTTGCGGATTTATTGTCACCAGAATAACCTTGTTCCTGCCTGTTGCCTGCTATTATTGTTGTAATGCCATTTATATCAACTCTTCGCAGGGTAGCATTTGCCGCTTCTGAGAAAATCAGGTTTCCTGCTTTATCAGTACATATGCCATAGCACGGATGTGTAGGCGAGCTGGTTCTTTTAAAGCCGTCGTTGTAATAATTATAATTTCCTGATACCGTATAGATATTTTGTCCGTGTAAAGAGTTACATAAAACAATAAGACAAAAAATAAATAGAAATTTTAACGTGGAGAAGAGTGCAACTTTGGTTTGCATAGGATAATGCTTTTAGGTTAATACCTAAAGTTATTGCTTTATGCAAAACAGAGTTTTTATTTACCGGATGATTTTTTCTGAGATTACTACTACATTCATCATTACACGAACAGCCTCAGCAATGGCTGTTGCATCGTAATTACATTCATGATGCAATTCTTTTAAAGTGCCATGTTCAACTATCCTGTCAGGAATACCAAGCATCTTTACATCTGCTTTGTAATGATATGCATTCATAAATTCAAGCACTGCGCTGCCAAATCCGCCAATAATAGTTCCATCTTCAACAGTGATAATTTTATCAAATTTGCTGAATACTTCATGCAACAAATCTTCATCAATTGGCTTTACAAACCGAAGATCATAATGTGCAGGGTTGATGCCATCTATTTTCAATTCACGAATTGCTGCCGCTGCAAAATTTCCCGGGTGACCAAAACTTAAAACAGCAATGCCTTCTCCATCTTTAAGTCTTCTTCCTTTGCCAATTTCTATTTCTTTGAAAGGCGTTTTCCATTCAGGCATTACACCTTCTCCGCGTGGATATCGGATAACAAACGGGTATTGATTTTTTTCAAGCTGAGCTGTGTACATAAGGTTACGCAATTCGCTTTCATTCATCGGTGAGCTTACAACCATATTTGGTATGCAACGCATGTAAGGAATGTCATAAGCACCATGATGTGTTGGGCCGTCTTCACCAACAAGACCCGCTCTGTCTAAACAGAATATCACAGGCAATTTTTGAATGGCAACATCATGTATAACCTGGTCGTATGCGCGCTGCATGAATGATGAATAAATATTGCAGAACACACGCATGCCTTGCGTTGCCAGGCCCGCACTTAATGTAACAGCATGTTGTTCAGTAATACCAACATCAAATGCACGGTCGGGCATTGCTTCCATCATAAATTTTAATGAAGAGCCACTTGGCATTGCCGGTGTTATGCCTAATATTTTATCATTTGTTTTTGCAAGCTCAATGATAGAATGGCCAAAAACGTCCTGGTATTTTGGTGGTTGGGGAAGATCAAATTTCTTTTTATAAATCTCACCGGTTACTTTATCAAACAATCCAGGTGCATGCCATTTGGTTTGATCCTGTTCTGCCAACGCATAACCCTTCCCTTTTACAGTTATGATATGCAACAATTTTGGCCCGGGAATCTTTTTAAGATCAGACAAAGTATCTACCAGCTTGGTTATGTTATGACCATCAATCGGACCAAAATACCTGAAGTTCAAAGATTCAAACAGGTTGCTGCTTTTGATAACCATGCCTTTGATACCGCTTTCAAGTTTTGCTGCCATGTCACGCGTAAATCTTTTACCTACAGGCAGCTTGCCCAGTAACTTCCAAACATCATCCCTTACTTTATTATAAGCAGGGGAAGTAGTAATATCAGTTAAATACTCTTTTAGTGCACCAACATTGGGATCAATGCTCATGCAGTTATCATTTAGAATAACAAGCAGGTCTGCATCAGCAACACCGGCATGATTCAATCCTTCAAAAGCCATCCCGGCAGTCATTGCCCCATCACCGATGATGGCAACCGTTTTACGATCTGTTTCTTTTTTATACTTAGCCGCCATTGCCATACCAAGCGCTGCGGAAATGGAAGTGGAAGAATGCCCAACACCAAACGTATCGTATTCGCTCTCGCTTCTTTTTGGAAACCCGCTAAGTCCATTGTATTTACGGTTTGTAATAAAATTATCACGACGGCCGGTTAATATTTTATGACCGTAAGCCTGGTGTCCAACATCCCAAACCAATTGATCATAAGGAGTATTATAAACATAATGCAGTGCAACAGATAATTCAACTACACCAAGGCTTGCGCCAAAATGGCCACCATACACACTCACTACATCGATAATGTATTGGCGTAATTCATCACAAACCTTGAAGAGCCGATCTCTCGAAAGCTTTTTAAGGTCTGCGGGAGAATTTATCTGGTTTAATAGCGCCCCGGCTGATAGTTCCATTAGCAAAAATTAAGTGACAAAAATAGTATTTTTAAGGCTCTTATTTAGTATAAACATATGAAGGCAAGTGGAGGTTTTTTAAATAATTTTTATTATGAAGGCGATTGTCTTAAAAGATTTTGGAAGCACAGATAATCTTCAAATGAAAGAAATACCTGTTCCCACAATAAAAGATAATGAAGTGTTAATTGAAGTAAAAGCGATTAGCATAAATCCGGTTGACGTAAAAACACGCACGGGCAAAGGTGCTGCAGCAAGAATAAAAGATGATAGGCCCATGATTCTTGGTTGGGATATCTCAGGAATCATTACACAGGTTGGTTCGTCGGTTTCAGGTTTTAAAAAAAATGATGAAGTTTTTGGGATGATCAATTTTCCTGGCCATGGTAAAGCTTACGCTGAATACGTAGCTGCGCCTGCCGGTCAGCTTGCTGTAAAACCAAAAAAAATTTCGTTCGAAGAAGCTGCTGCTGCAACACTTGCTGCATTAACGGCATGGGAAGTTGCGGAAGCATTAAACATTCAGCCCGGCGAAAGATTTTTAGTGCATGCTGCTGCAGGAGGTGTCGGGCATTTTGCCGTACAAATTGCGAAATATTTTGGCGCATATGTTATTGGAACTGCTTCTGCAGCTAATAAGGATTTTGTATTGAATCTTGGTGCTGATGAATTTGTTGATTATAAAGCTCAGCCTCTTGATGAAGTATTGAGCAACATTGATAAAGTGCTCGATACAATCGGCGGAGAGAATATTGATCTTTCACTTAAACTGATGAAACCTGGTGGTACCATTCTTAGTTTGCCTTCAGGAAGAAATGAACAGGTAAAAGAAAAAGCAGAAGCAAAAGGCATGAAAGGCATGCATTTGATGGTGCACTCAAGCGGAGAAAATCAACAAAAGATTGCCACGCTTATGGAAAAGGGAATTATAAAACCACATATATCCCAAATTTTTTCTTTCGATGAAATGAAGGCAGCTCATTTACAAATTGAAAGCGGCAGAACAGTAGGCAAAATAATAGTGCGCCTGTAAACATTTGCATGGCTTAACATATATAATGATTTACCGCTTGTATTTTACAATTTGCAACACTCACCACTTACAACTCCCATTCACTCTGTAAATTAACCACTAATAAAATTTGGCTTACCAATCACTTGTTTAACTTTATACATTTGTAGGCGCATGCAGAAAAAACATTTAGCATATTGGTGGTGCCAGTTTGTGGGGTGGACTTTTTATGGATTGTCGTTCCTTTTTTATATATGGGTCTTTCATTTGCAGCTTACAACTATTTACGTAGGCAGAATTTTGCTGGCCATTTCATTCGGTTTACTTTTTACACATTTGCTGCGCCTCATCATTCTTAAACTGAATTTAACTCCTCCCATTTTTGGTAAACAGTGGATCCTTCTTTTTACGGTCACTTTATTGATCTGCGTTGCCTATAGTTTCATAAGCAGTACAATAGTAGAATGGCTGCAATTGTACGATCCCAAGGTCAAAGCCTCCATCCCTGAACGCTTTTTTCTGAATCTCGCAAATGACTCACCCATAATATTGGTATGGCTTTCTATTTATTACCTGTGGCACTATATAGAAAATACCCGCAATACAAAAATTGACAGTGTGAAAATGGAAAGCCTGGTAAAAGAGTTGCAACTAAAAACCATAAAGGCACACATCAATCCACATTTTATTTTTAACGCATTGAACAGCATTCGTGCATTGGTTGATGAAAATCCTGAACGTGCCAGAACAGCCATAACGGAGCTAAGCAATATTTTAAGAAGCAGCATGCAGGCTGAAAAAATGGAAACAACTACACTTGAAAAAGAATTAAGCATTGTAAAAGATTATCTTGAGCTGGAACAGATACGCTTTGAAGACCGCCTTAAGGTGGAATATGAAATTGATGAAGATACTTTAGACCAGCAGGTGCCGCCAATGATGCTGCAAACACTTGTTGAAAATGCAATAAAACATGGTATAAGCAAGCATGTAAACGGCGGGGTTATAAAAGTTACATCAGATTTTATACAAAATCATCATGAACTTAGTGTTGAAAATACCGGGCGCCTTAACAATGCAAAAAACTTTGAAGGCTTTGGTATTGCCAGTACTATTAATCGCCTTAAATTGCTCTATGGGAATGAGGCGGAATTTGAAATTAAAAATTTGAATGGTAATATGGTTAAAGCAAAGGTTACTTTACCTGTTACGGCAGTTTCATTTATAAAATAAAATTTATGTCGTTAAAAGCTATTATTGTAGATGATGAGCGCCTTGCAAGAGCAGAACTTAGAAAATTATTACAGGACTTTCCTGACATAGAAATTGTTGACGAAGCAGCCAATGCAGAAGAAGGAGTAGATAAAATTGAAACGCAAAATCCAGATCTTATCTTTCTTGATATTCAGATGCCCGGCAGAACCGGTTTTGACATGCTGAACGATCTGGAAAAAGCGCCTCATGTTATTTTCACTACAGCCTATGATGAATATGCGTTGAAGGCTTTTGAAGTAAATGCACTGGATTATCTTTTGAAACCAATAGAACCCAAAAGGCTTGCGGATGCCGTACATAAACTGCAATATGAAGTAAATAAGGATCGTGCGGGTATAAATGGTATGAACCGCGGCCCGCTTACAGAAGCAGACCAGGTTTTTGTAAAAGATGGTGAACGCTGCTGGTTCGTAAAATTAAGTGAGATAAGATTGTTTGAAAGTGTAGGCAATTATGCAAAGGTTTTTTTCGGAACAAACAAGCCACTCATTTTAAAATCGCTTAATTCACTGGAAGAACGTTTGGATGACCGTGTATTTTTCCGTGCTAACAGAAAGCATATCATCAACCTGAGATGGATTGAAAAAATTGAACCTTATTTCAACGGCGGTTTGCTTTTGGAATTAAAGGGTGGGGAAAAAATTGAAGTAAGCCGGAGGCAGACAGTTAAGTTTAAAGAAATGATGAGCTTTTAATCTCCTCTTAAGAAATACGGGTTACGGCTACTGAATGTATTGCATCACTCATCTCTTTTATGAGTGATGCATCTTTCTCTATAGCATTTCCTACCACAATAATATCGGCTCCGCTTCTGCAGTTTGCATATGCTTTTTCAGGAGTTCTTATGCCACCCCCAACGATCAGCGGCGCTTCAATATGTGAAGAAACTTTTTCGATCATTGCAGTGGGAACAGGATTTTTAGCGCCGCTTCCTGCATCCATAAATATCAGTTTCATACCCAACATTTCACCTGCCATTGCTGTGCACATAGCTATCTCGCTTTTATCAGATGGCAACGGCGTAGCATTGGAAATATATGAAACAGTTGTTGGGGCGCCGCCATCAACCACCATATATCCTGTAGGCATAATTTCAAGCCCGCTTTGTTTTACTGCGGGTGCACTTATTACATGCTGGCCTATAAGCAACTCAGGATTGCGACCGGAGATTAATGAAAGGTAAAGTAATGCATCAGCATAACGGCTTATCTGGGAATGAGAGCCCGGAAAAATCACTACCGGTATCGGGCAGGAAACTTTTATCTGCCTTATGCATTCATCAAGATTATTTGAAATAACAAGGCTTCCCCCAACAAAGAAATAATCTATTGCAGCATCAAGGGCTAATGATACAAGTTGTTCAATAGTAGCAACATTTACTTTATCAGGATCGATAAGTACTGCAAATGATTTTTTACCGGCCGACTTTCTCTCTTGTATCTTATTATACAAACTGTGCTTCATTCAGATTGTTTAATTAGCGCTAATTGCAAAAATGCAAAAAAGTTCGCATTCTTAATAATTTCATTGGTAATGTTTTCAATAGCTTAGTTACTTATTACATACGTGTTTTGAAAAAAAAGCGTATAACAGCATTTTAAACAATTATTTTTAAACTATAATTTTTTATCTACAATTAGTTTTTTTTGAAATGCAATGCCAGTGTGAACTTCAAAAAAAAGAGCATCTATTTTCCACAGTATGTGCATATTCATAGTTTCTTTTTTCATAGCTTAAAGATATTTTCGTCGTCTGCCTCTAACGTTCCAAAGGCACTCACAAGAATTCCTAACGCATTAAAAATAATTTTCATGGCATCGGAAAAACTCCAGAAAAAGCTATCGTTTCAGCGCCGCTTCACAAAAGAAGGCATTGGCCCTTTCGACATGTTTGAGTACGATTATCGTACCAGCATTATCAAAAACCCTACCGGTGAGGTTTTGTTTGAAATGAATAATGTTGAAGTGCCCAGGCAATGGAGCCAGATAGCTACAGATATCCTGGCACAGAAATACTTCAGAAAAGCCGGCGTACCGCAACCGGATGGAAGTTTGGGAAGAGAAACTTCTGCCAAACAGGTAGCGCATCGCATGGCAAACTGCTGGCGTGTTTGGGGTGAGCGCTATAATTATTTTGAGTCCGAAAAAGATGCGCTGATATTTTATGAGGAACTCGTTTACAGCATTCTTAACCAGGCCTGTGTACCAAATAGTCCACAGTGGTTCAACACCGGATTACACGAAAGCTATGGCATTACCGGTAAACCGCAGGGGCATTATTATGTAGATGCAAATGATGGTAAGTTGAAAAAATCAACAAGCGCATATGAAAGACCTCAGCCGCATGCCTGTTTTATTTTAAGCGTTACTGATGACCTGGTGAATGATGGCGGTATTATGGATCTGTGGATCCGCGAAGCACGTATATTTAAATATGGTTCCGGCGTTGGAACAAACTTTTCAAAGATTCGTGGCGAAGGCGAAAAGTTAAGCGGTGGCGGCACTTCAAGTGGTTTGATGAGTTTTCTCAAAATCGGCGACCGCTCAGCAGGCGCTATTAAAAGCGGCGGCACTACAAGGCGTGCTGCCAAAATGGTTTGTCTTGACCTGGATCATCCTGAAGTAATGCAGTTTATTAACTGGAAAAAAGATGAAGAAAAGAAAGTGGCTGCAATGGTAGCCGCCGGTTATGACAACGGTTACGAAGGAGAAGCGTATGCAACTGTTTCCGGTCAGAATTCAAACAACTCTGTTCGTATTCCAAACGAATTTTTTAAAGTACTGGAAGAAGATGGTGACTGGGAATTAAAAGCAAGAACCAATGGCCGCGTAATGAAAAAAATTCCTGCACGCGAAGTCTGGAACCAGATAAATTATGCAGCATGGCGTTGTGCAGATCCCGGAACACAATATGATACCACAATTAATGAATGGCATACCTGTCCACAAGGTGGAAGAATCAATGCATCTAACCCGTGCTCCGAATATATGTTCCTTGATAACACCGCCTGCAACCTTGCAAGCGCTAACCTGATGAAATTTTTTGATACGGGAAAAAATATATTCGATGTAGACGGGTTTGCCTATACCTGCAGGCTCTGGACAACAGTGTTGGAAATATCTGTACTGATGGCGCAATTTCCTTCAAAAGAAGTAGCACAGTTGTCTTATGATTACCGCACACTTGGTTTAGGTTTCGCTAATCTCGGAACAATGCTAATGGTAAGCGGCATTCCTTATGACAGCGAAAAAGCACGTGGCATTGCCGGCGCTATCTCCGCAATTATGACCGGCATTGCTTATAAAACTTCGGCAGAACTTGCTTCTGTGTTAGGCGCCTTCCCTGAGTATGAAAAGAACAAAGAAGATATGCTGCGTGTAATGCACAATCATCGCGCTGCGGCTTATGATGCAACAGAAGCTTATGAAGGCCTGAGTTTGCAACCGGTGGGCATTAATGCAAAATATTGCCCTGATTATTTATTATCCGCAGCCTGCAAGGCATGGGATGACGCAGTAGAACTTGGTGAAAAACATGGCTACCGTAATGCCCAAACTACCGTAATTGCTCCAACCGGAACAATCGGTTTGGTAATGGATTGCGATACCACAGGCGTTGAACCCGATTTCGCTTTAGTGAAATTTAAAAAATTATCAGGCGGCGGTTATTTCAAGATCATTAATCAAAGCGTTCCGCAAGCCTTAAAAAACCTGGGCTATACTCCCAAACTAATTGATGGTATTATAAAATATACCATTGGTTCAGCAAGCTTTGAAGGCGCACCTTTCATCAATCCTCAAACGCTTAGCGAAAAAGGTTTTCTTACTGAAGAAATTCAGAAACTAAATAATGCTGCTCTTGCTGCATTCGAGATCGGGTTCCTGTTTAACAAATTTATTTTGGGTGAAGCCTGTTTGGAAAGACTTGGTTTTACAGCAGAACAATACAACGACTGGAGTTTTGACCTGCTTGATGCATTAGGATTTACAGATGAACAAATTGAAGCTGCCAATGACTATGTATGCGGAACAATGACGGTTGAAGGCGCTCCTTCTTTAAAACCTGAGCATCTTGCCGTGTTTGATTGCGCCAATAAATGCGGTAAAAAAGGCGAACGCTATATCCATGCACATGGCCACATAAGAATGATGGCAGCCTGCCAGCCTTTTTTAAGCGGCGCCATTTCAAAAACCATTAATCTGCCCCATGAAGCAACCGTTGAAGAAATTGCTGATTCATATATGTTAAGCTGGCAACTGAGTTTGAAAGCATGTGCGTTATACCGTGATGGTTCTAAATTATCGCAACCGCTCAGCAATAAATCTGACAAGAAAAAGAAAACTGAAACCGCCGAGGCCAAACAAGAAGAAACAACATCTGTTATAGAAGAAGTAAAACCAGAAACAAAGCTGGTTGATCTTTCAACACTTAGTGCAGAAGAACTGCTTGAAGAAATACAAAAACGTATGCAGGCAAGCAGTGATACAGCATTGAAAAGACAATTATCAAAGATCGTTGAAAGAAAAACTTTGCCTGCAAAACGCTTTGGCTTTACGCAAAAAGCTAAAATAAACGGGCAGGTTTTATTCATGCGCACAGGCGAATACAATGATGGAACTTTAGGTGAAATATTTGTTGATCTTGCCAAAGAAGGTTCAACCCTTCGCAGCCTCATGAATTGTTTTGCCATTGCTGTTTCTGTTGGTTTGCAATATGGTGTTCCGCTGGAAGAGTTTGTAGAGAAGTTTGTGTTCACCAAGTTTGAGCCTGCAGGTATGGTTGATCATCCGAATATTAAAACAACAACTTCATTGGTTGATTTTGTGTTCAGGTGTTTGGCATATGAATATCTTGGAAGAACTGATTTGGTTCATGTAATTGACAAACCTGAAATAACCAATCTTGCCGAGGAAGATGAAACGGAGTATATTGGTAAACCTTCTTTAAGTAACCTGCGCGTAAAAAATGTTGTGACGAATTCTGCAACACATCAGCAAAAATTACAAAAATCAACAGCGAATATTTATGCGGAACCAGGGTTAGGTGCAGCAAATGCAGCGGCTAAAAGCATGCAAAGCGATGCTCCATCCTGCAATGTGTGCGGGCATATAACTGTGCGCAGCGGTACTTGTTATAAATGTTTGAATTGCGGTAACAGTATGGGCTGCAGTTAAGAGTTTTCTTTTTTTATGTCATAAAGAGGTTGCCTGACCGGCAGCCTCTTTTTATTGCCATGCCTGAATACCGCAACAACCCAACATTAAAATTGAATGCTTACTTTGCAAATAAATATCGCTGTATGAAAAAAATCTTTGGAATATTATTCACTTTGTCAACCATTTTTACTTCAACATTAAATGCACAACCGCATTTCAATCATCTCACTGTTTTTGTTGTTGATCTTGCAAAAAGCTCAGCCTTTTATAAAGATGTAATGGGTTTCCAGGTAGTACCTGAACCTTTTCATGATAATCGTCACACCTGGTTTAAGATCGGCGAGCACAATGAACTGCACGTTGTTTCCGGCGCAAAAGAGATCATCACACATGACATCAATATTCACATGGCTTTCAGTGTGCCTTCAGTTGAAGATTTCGCAAAGCATCTTGATTCTATGAATATAAAATATGGCGATTGGTCACAAAAAAATAAAACGCCGCAAGTCCGTCCCGATGGCGTCAAACAAATTTATTTCCAGGATCCTGATGGTTACTGGATTGAAGTGAATGATGATAAGTTTTAGCGTACACCGGGAATAAATTATGTAAGGCAGCAATCAATTTTTTTTGCTGCCGTTTTTATATTGCCCCTTTTCTTTAATAATTTTGTCCGTCTTCCTGATACTTTTATCCTTTTTTTGATATTTCTGTCCGCCTTTTTTAATTTTTTGACCTTTTATTTTACTATTCCGACCGTTTTCTCTCATTATTCTGACCACTTTTTTTAGTTTTTTGACCTTTTTTAAAGTTATTCCAAGTCATTAAATTACCTGCTTCAGCCATCATTTATATACTTAGCCGTGTTATGCAATACAGCGGCGTTCTCAACTAAACTACTATCTTCGCCGACTTAAATTGTGGGTATGAAGTTTTATAACCTGATCATTAAATATCGTCTCTGGCTGAGTATTGCAGCTATACTTATAGGCCTTATATTAAATCTTACTGTGTCTGGTTTCTGGCCGGTGTTTCCTCTATATTTTATTGGAGTGATAGGATTGTTTAGTCATTTTTTTATTGGACCCATGCGTTTGTTGCAGGAGCCGATGGAAAATGGCAATATGGAGGAAGTTGAAAAAATTATCGATACCATCTGGTTCCCGGGTTTATTATACAAACCTATCCGTTCAACCTATTACACGGTGAAAGGTAATATGGCTATGATGAAGCAGGATTTTGATACGGCTGAAAAACATTTAAAGAAAAGCGCATCGCTGGGTGCCCCAATGCCGGAAGCAGAAGGCGCCAATAAATTGCAATTGGGTATGATGGCCATGCAGAAAGGCGACCTTAGAGGTGCAGAAGGCTATATGCGCGCAGCCATACGTTTAGGCATTCCTGATAAAGAAAGCGAAGCCATTGCTTATTTAAGCATGTGCCAGATATTTATGAATAAGCGTGAATTTCGCGCTGCGAAAGATTTCTTCAGAAAGGCTAAAGCCCTTAAGCCCACTACCAAACAGGTGGTTGACCAGATCAAAGAAATTGAAAAATATATTTCAAGGGTTCCGGGATAGTTTTGCTGCCTTCGTAATTGCCCTGTTAATTGTCGTTATTTGCCGCGTAGTTATTTAATGATGGAGCTAAGTTTGTATTATAAATAAAAACAAATTCTATGGCTAACATCACTCAAAAAATTACACCCTTTCTTTGGTTTGATAAAGAAGCAGGAGAAGCTGCAGATTTTTATACGTCTGTTTTTAAAGATTCTTCCATCAACAACAAATCTTATTATGGTGATAATTCGCCTTTGCCGAAAGGAACTGTATTAACAGTTGGCTTTACGTTGAACGGACAAAATTTTACTGCATTGAACGGTGGTCCGCTTTTTAAATTTAATGAGTCTGTTTCTTTTGTAGTGAATTGCAACGGACAGGATGAAGTGGATTATTACTGGAATAATTTATTAAAAGATGGCGGAAAGGAATCGCAATGCGGATGGTTGAAAGATAAGTTTGGTTTATCATGGCAGGTTGTTCCTGTACGAATGATAGAGTTATTGACAGATAAAGATGCAGCAAAAAGAAACCGCGTGATGAATGCAATGATGAAGATGGTTAAGATTGATTTGCCAACGCTGGAAAAAGCAGCGGAATCATAAATTCAAATTTCCTGCTGCATTTTGTAAATTCCAACTCAAGTATATCAAAAATTACAGAAGTAATATTTAATAAACCAGTTCATCTTTTTAAAAACAAACGGCAGTAATAAACTGTCGTTTTGTTTTTGGATACTATTTGAAACTGTTGTTATAATAAAACGATCACAGACTTTTATTTAAACATTAGATATTTAATCATATATTTATAATGTTCTAATGATCGCTGGGTTTTTCAGAATTTTCTTATATGCTGTATCAATACACCCCCGGTAACGAAACTAAACACTGCTTATAGATTGGTTATAAAACGTACACCATGTGAATAATGAAAACAGCAAGTGGTCATTTCTCAATCATCATAAAAATAAATTCATGAAACAACAAACCAAAAGCTGGTTAAAGCCAGTGCTTACTGCAATTACTATTTGCGCTTTTCTTGCCTTGCATCCCGTACACATTAATGCCCAGGATAGCAGCAATTATTTTTCTGTTTCCTACATCAAACTAAAAGATCCTTCCAATGCACAACAGTATGAAACAGATCTTATAGATTTTAATAAAAAGGCGCTTGAGTACAGGGTAAAAAATAATTTGATCTCGGGCTGGTATTTATGGAAGGTAGTAATGCCAGTTGGTACTTCATCCGAGTATGATTATGTAGTAGTGATCAGTTCAAAAGATATACAGGTTTTATTAGACGATACCACTATGGCTGCTTCCTTTAAGGCAGCTTATCCTGACAACACTGAAACGCTTCGCCAAAGCATGACCAGCACGCTTAACGGAATGCGTGCAATAGTGAAAAGAGAAATATATTCCAACTTAGCCGCATTCAACGACCAGGGAAAAATGCCTGCCTATGTCGAAGTGGATTATATGAAATCCGCTGCCAATAAGTATAACGATTATATTAAATCAGAAAAAGAAACATGGATGCCTGTACATAAAGAAAGAATGAAACTGAATGTATTGGCAGGTTGGGAACTGGACGCTAAAGTATTACCCGCATCTGATAACGAACAATATGATTTTGTGACGGCAAATTACTTTTATACTTTATCTTCTATGCTTGATTCGAAATATACCGAGGCATTTAAAACTGTATGGCCAAAATCTGACATTAATGTGGTGTTCGCAAGCACAGGCAGCCTGCGCATAATGGTAAGATCTGATATATTAAAGCTTGTTACTTATGTAGATGCAAGTAATACAAAATGATTTAAAAGCTGCTCTGCGAATGTCTCCGGACTTCGCGGTTATATGCCTGAAGTTTCTGACTTCATATAATCAACAAAATGTTTTATAAAACCCAGCTCAATACAAGCGCATCAAAAATTACTGAAGTAATATTCAAATAAACCGGTTCATTTTTTTTAAAAACAAACGGCAGCAATAAACTGTCGTTTTGTTTTTTGATATTGCTAATAAGTTGCATGTTTTCTCTAAAATCAACGTTGCCTAAACTATACCATTTGAACAAAGCTTCTTTGGCGCTCCATATAATTGTAAACAGTAAACGGTAAGCAGTGAACGGTGAACTGTTTACTATTAACCGCTCACCGTTCACTAAAAATTGTTTCTCTTTTTCATGAATGAATTTATGCGCAATGCGTTCAACTTTATCTGAAGGTCTTTCTATATCAATTCCAACTCTATGCATTGAACTTACAATAGCAGCCGCATATTCTCCACAATGTGAAATAGAAAAATGATATTGCTCGTTTGGCAAATAAGGCTTTCTTGTATCGGCAATTAAAATTTCTGCGTAAGGAAAATCAGGAAATAAAAATTGCAGCAAATATCTTCCTGCCAAATGCTGCAATCGCTTATGCGGATGCGTTATATTTTGTGGCAATGGAACTTTTGCAAGAAAAAAATTTTCATCTTCTTCTATTCGCCATATACCAAGTTTCGTGGTTGCATTAATTGTATGCTGATAAAATAAAGGCACAAACAAATTTACTGTACCAGACCTAACAGGTTTTAAAAACCTGTTAGGTCTCCAAAAATATTTAATTAGACTCAGTATACTTTTTATAATTATTCAATATTGCCTGCCATCCGTTTTTTTGCATCTCAACAGGATTTGTATTTTCCGCTTCAAAAACTTCTGTTACATGCGTTATTTTATCATTGCCTGAAAAAACAATCTTTACTTTTCTGCCATCTCCAAGTGTGTATTCAATCTTTTTACGTTCTTCAACTGTATCATAAACACCGCCAAAATCAAAACCGAAACTTTCATCTTTAGCTTCCATTCGATAACTGAATTTGCCGCCGGGACGGAGATCATTTTCTGCTGTTGGCGAATGCCAGTCATCAGATGCATAATTCCAGTTAACAATATGCTCTGGCTTTGTAAAATATTCCCAGGCTTTTTCAACTGGAGCATTAATTGTTGTTTCAATAACAATGTCAATTTTTTTATTTGTTTCCATAACAAGAATTTTTGTTGATGATTATCATGCAAACATCAGTATTTTATAAAAAAGTTTAAGCTGTATAAAACGACAATTATAAGGTTGTTTGCGACCTTTAATTTATTTTATTTCAGACTTGCTTCAGCCGGGTACTTCGTTTTTAATGCTTCCAGGTATTTTTGCTTTTCAGGTTCCCTTTCTTTTTTTGAATAGTCTGTATGATAATGATGGCTTTGCAGGAAACGTATCTGTATCTCATCCCATTGCTTCTCATTATTAACAATATCGAAAGTTTTAAACTCTTCAAAAAGTGTTTTGCCTGTAGTATAAAAGTCCTCACGCCCTAAGTAATCAAGATCTGCATCGCAAATAATTGCTTCAAGTTTTGTATGTGGTTTCTGCGGAATTTTTGTAGCCATGATCATTCCGCAAATGCTATCAAGCGCATTTTTTTGAAAACCGAAATAAGGCAAAACAGTTCTTGCCAATTCACATCCCTTTTCTTCGTGGTTGTTGTATAATTCAGTAAACCCGCTGTCGTGAAATAATACTGCAATGCGCAACAATTCAACATCGGTTTCATTTATTTTTTCTGAAGCAGCAATCTGCAGTGCTGCACCAAGCACATCTTCAGTATGATGATACCCATGATACGTTAACTGAGGCGGTAAATTTCTTATGAGTTTCGCCCTGATAAAATTCTCCGCACCATTTGGACTGAATACAGGAGGTGTCTTTTCAATATCCAGAAAATACATATCTACAAAACCCTTGTTCTTTGCCACGATCTTTCCGCGGTAAGTACAATCATAAACATCTTTTATTAAATTGTAAGTAGCGCCCGAAAGATTGATCTTTGCCGGCTCGCAACCAGACTCCATGCGTGACGCGATATTTACAGTATCACCCCAAATATCATAAGCGAATTTTTTAATGCCTACAATTCCGGCAATAACAGGGCCTGAGTGTATACCAATCCTGATCTCAAATGATGGCTGATTAAACTTTTGCCTTTCAATATTGGAAACAGTAACAAATTGTTCAATTTCCAAAGCAGCCTTTATAATATCGAGTGCATGGGTTTCATTAGTTACCGGCAAGCCGCCTGCGCACATATAGCTGTCGCCGATTGTTTTTATTTTTTCGAGACCATATTTAGTAACTATTTCATCAAAAGCACTGTAATAAAAATTAATTTCTTCTATCAATTGATCTGCATCAAGCTTTTCACTTGTTCCGGTGAAGTTTACAAAATCAGTAAACATAACTGTGATGTTTGAAAACATTTTTGGTTTCGCAGATCCGAAAGTTTTTAATTCATCAGCCGTTTCAACAGGAAGAATATTCAATAATAAATTATCTGATTTTTGTTTTTCTTTTTCAAGTGCAAGGTTTTGCTTCTCTAATTCTATTGTTCTTTCTTTTACTTTTTCTTCAAGGCTTTCATATATCTCCGCATTCTCAAGAGAAACTGCTATTTGTCCGGACAATAACTTTAGAAAATCTACACGCTCTTTTGTAAAAACACCTGTGTACAAATTATTTTCAAGATACAATATCGCTGTAAGCCTTCTTTGATTAAGAACAGGAAGACTTAATGCTGATAATATTTCTTTATCCTGAACAACAGGATCTGAAGAAAAAATGTTATCTGCAGAAATATTTTCAATTACAAGATCTTCTTTTGTACGTGTTACATAATTTATTACAGATTCAGGCACAAGTTTATTTCCCTGCAAAGGAATGCCTGCGTTCATATGTTGCTCTGCATTATCAGCAGTATTTGCACCAGCAATAAACCACTTTCCGTTTTTGCTGATAATAAGATAACCATTTTGAGCGCCGGCATTTTCAACAACGATACTCATTAATTTTTCCACCAGTTTATCGAGCAATATTTCACCGGAAATTGCTATTGAAGCTTTCATCAGCGCATTCATGTCCAGCTCAATATTCGCCTGCTCTTTAAAAGAAGTATCATCCACATGCGGCTCGCCGCGTATACTTTTTCCTTTTTCTTTTTTCAGTTTTAAATTATAGCGGTTATCCAGTTCATTCGCTTTTGCGAAGGCGCCCCATTTTTGATAAACACGCCTGGCTTCTGTAATATATTTATTAGCAGCTTCTGCATTATTTGTTTGATCATAAAACCTGGCAGCAAGCTCATTTGATAAAGCTTCTTCCAACATAAAATTACTGGCTATAGCAGCCCCGATCGCTTTATCGTAATATGCTGCAGCAAGTTCATCATTGTTGTTCAACCTGTGTAACTCAGCCTGTACAAGATACATTTTGGCAATATAATTTTCCGGGGCGCTTTTAGCGGCTTTCTCAATTTTTTTAAATATACGCCTGGCTTTAAATAACATCAATTTTTTTGATGCGCCCGACTTCTCTTCAGCCAGGCGAAGCAATGAAAGCGCATACATAGTTTGTATGAAAATAACATGTGGCCATGCAAGTACGTTATCAATTATTTTGAAAGCATCTTCAGCCAGCGTAATTACTTCATCCGGTTTGTTGAACAAATAACAGAGCAAAACTTTACCCGCGGCATACACGCACAATCCTGTATAATCAAAAGTTTCCTCCTGCGTTTTTTTATCAATATCTTCATCATAATACTTACCGGATAATTGCACACCTGTATTGTTTGCATCCAGCAAAACAGCAGTTGTTTGTATTATTGTATTCAGCCACCGCAATCCAAGGTCCTGCTTAATCTTTCTTAGCGATAAAGCGTATGCTTCCATTTCAGTTATTAACTGCGGCAAAGCATAATTCATAAAAAATTTAAGTACACAATAATTAAATGCAGCATACGATGCAAAAAGAAAATCGCCTGTTTCCAATCCTTTATGATAACTCTCTAATATTTCAGAAAGGTTGTGGCTGTAATGATATCTCCAGTTTTGAATAAAATTTCCATTGATAAAATGAACTTTTGAAGAAAGGGATGCAGCATGAAATTTTTCATTAAGGCCTACTGAAAGGTTGCCGTATTTTAATCCTTCATCAAATTCAAAAGTGCTGCCACACATGATAATGCCATAGGTTGCATATGCAAAAGCTGTATGTATATGATTGCCGTATTTTACCGAAAGATTTATCTGCTTAAAAACAATTAATGGAAAAAGATTTTTCTTAGCAAAGTAAGAAGGTGAAGCAATGTCTGAAAGAATTTCCATAATGGCCGACTGGCGTTTATCTTTCATTTCAGGAATAGAAAGTAAATATTCAGCAGACTTATTGCGCAGGTTTATTTTACACTTAATAAGGCTTACAAGAATGTTTACTTTATTTGGGTTTAAAGGAAAATTTACACCAAGAGACCGCAGGCATATTGCTCCTGTTTTAAATGCTTCGTCGTTTTTGGCAAGCGATACATAACCGTTGATCTTGATCCTGTAAGCCTTTATACGGTCTTCTATATTACCTGCGTTGTTTAAAATAACAGAAGTAAGTTTTTCCATTTCTTCAAGGTTGCCGCTTAAATAAGCAGCTTCTGCACCTTCATTGTACAAGTCAAGCGAAAGCGTATAATATTCATTCCATGAATCTGCAGGTAAAATATTTATTCCGCTTTGTAAAAATTTAAAAGCAGGTTCATAAGCAGCAGAAACTTTTGCTCTTTTTCCTGCATAAAGATCAAGCGTTGCCGTTTGAATTTTTTCTTTTTTATCAATCATTAATGAAGCACCAAAGTTGAGGTGATTCATCAGGTCGAAAATTTGCTCACGCTTTTTTTCCTCGGTGTAATTCTTTTCCATCAATCGCCCGATGCGCAGGTGTAATGCTCTTTTGTTTTCTTCTTTCACCAACGCATAAGATGCCTGCTGTACCCTGTCATGCAAAAAACGATATTGTATCGGCGCCGCTTCATTAGTAGTTTCTAACAATTCAGCAAGCCTGTAAGCATTACCAATTGGCAGAATAAGCCCTTCATGTATAGCAGGCCAAAGATCTGCGGCTGTTTCCCGTATTGATTTTTCGTAAATATGAGAAAGCGTTTGCAGATCAAACTTATCACCTATGCAGGATGCATACATGCACAACAATTGTGCATTTTCATCAAGCTGCTTTATCTTACCAATCATCAATTCTACTACGTTATCTGTAATATCTAGGTTTAATATTTCATCAATATTCCATATCCACTTATCACTCGTATAATCAAAGACTATAAGTTTTCGCTGATAAAGAGATTTAAGAAATTCATTTACAAAAAAAGGATTACCCCCGGTTTTATTTAATACCAGTTCGCTTAACCTTACATCGTCGGAAGGTTCACTTAACAGCGTGTCAGCAACCAGCTGATTCAGGTCTTCAAATGACAATTGATGCAACGTTATTTCTTCAACAGAGCGGTCAATTTCTTTCACATAAGTGATCATTTGCAGAAGCGGATGCGCAGCATTTACTTCATTATTTCGGTAGGTGCCTATCAACAACAGGTAAGATGTTTCTTTATCTGCCATTAATAATCTTATCAGTTTTAAAGTAGGAACATCTGCCCATTGCAGATCATCTAAAAAAACAACAAGCGGATTTTCTTTGCTTCCAAACATTTGAATAAACGTGAGGAATAACAGGTTTATCCTGTTGATGGTTTCTGCAGCCGGTAATGAAATAACATCCGGTTGCTTGCCGATGATGAGTTCAACTTCAGGAATTACATTCGTTATTAACTGGGCATTGGCGCCTAAGGCCTGTATCATTTTTTGTTTCCAGAATGCAATTACTTCATCGCTTTCAGAAAGCAACTGGCGAACCAATCCTCTGAACGCACTTGCACCCGCACTGTAAGGAATATCGCGATGAAACTGGTCGTGTTTACCACTGGTAAAAAAGCCGCCGTTATCCACAACATATTTATGCACTTCTTCAATAAGCGATGATTTACCAATACCCGAAAAACCTGAAACCATTACCAGGGATGCGCTTCCTTTTGCAGTTTTTTCAAAAGCTTCTATCAACCGCTTTACTTCTTTTTCCCTGCCATATAATTTTTGCGGAATAAAAAAATGATCTGACTTATCATTTTGTGCAATGCCGGAAAATTCTACAGCACCTTTTTCTTTTAACTGATGATAACAGGCTTCCAGGTCAAACTTTATTCCCCGCGCGGTTTTGTATCTCATTTCCGGCGCCTTCTCAATCAATTTCATTATGATCGCGCTTATGGTAACCGGTATCTTGTTATTAACGACAGAGGGTGGTTGCGGCATCCGCGCTATATGTGCATGAACCAGTTCACCGGGATCTGTTGAATGAAACGGAAGCGTATGCGTTGCCATTTCATATAAGAGTATTCCAAGGGAATAAAAATCAGATCGGTGATCAATTGCACGATTGGTACGGCCGGTTTGTTCAGGAGAAATGTATTGCAAATTGCCTTCAATATTTCTGTGACTTACAATTTCAATAACCTGCTGTGTTAACAGCATCGCAATAGAAAAATCAACCAGTTTAATTGTAAAGGTTGCGGGATCAATCAGGAAATTTGCGGGATTAAAATCTTTATGAATAATTTCTTTATTATGCAATTCAGCCAATATCGCAGTCAATTGTATTGCAACAATTAAAAACTCTTCAGTTGAAAAACTATGTTGCTTCAAAAATTCACTTAATGGAATGCCTTTGAAGTCTTCCATAATAATAGCACCGGAATCATTTAGTTCAAGCATTTTAATAACGCCTGTAAAATTGATACCTGCTGCTATTTCAAATTCGCGTTTTAATTCTACGAGATCCGATGCTTCAGGAAAATCTTTTGCTAAAGATTTTAAAATAACAGGCTGATCATCTTTTTTGCGAATGGCATGGCAAAACAGTTTTTGATTATTGTTATAAATAACACCTGTTATTTCAAAACCGGGAATAGTTGCCATGATACTTACTGATGTTATTATTGAATTTAAAAACTTCGAAAGCAATAATTAAAGCTATGCATCATTTATTACAATGTTGGCAATACAACAGGCAGCAACAAGATCATCATGCAAATTTATCAATATTGAATACTCCTGGAAATCTGGTTTAATGGAATATAATTGTAAACCGGAAGTTCTTTTTCTGTTTTTTGAAGATCGTTCAAAAAGTATTCGTTAAGCTCACGTAAATATTGTTCGGAAGGCTTATTAAAATCGTACTTGGTATCCATAAGGAGTGTAAACATTTTTCTTTCAAACCTGTGCTTAAAAATGTCAACCCATTTTA
>JABDAV010000029.1 GCA_013289015.1 Bacteroidota bacterium
TGAGGCTATCGGATAAAGTTAACGCGTCTACTAACCCGGTATTTACCCCCTGGCCTGCGAAAGGAGGCATTAAGTGTGCGGCATCTCCAATAAGCGTTACAGGCAAAGGGCGATCATTTTTCCAGGGCTTATCCAATGGCAGTTTTCTCGTCGGCAATCCAACAAAAAAAGATGTTGCCTGGAATAATTGTTTGTATCGCTCATTCCAGTTTGAGAACCTGTTTAAAAGAAATGCAACAATGCTGTCCTTATTCTGAAGGTCTAACCCATTATCATGAACCCATTCTTTAGGCTTTCTAAAAATTACACCATAGGTTAATACACCGTTGTTGCAGGGGTTTGCAACCAGTAAATTGCCCTGGGATGCGGTCATAAGCCTGTTGCCATCGCATAATTGATAAAATTCTGAACATTTTATTTCAGGCTGGGGTACATCTCCCTGTATAATAAAAGTTCCTGTATCTTCAACGTCAGTATCCGTAATATAATTTCTTGCTTTGGACATTCCTCCATTGGCTACAATAACAAAATCTGCGGTTGCACCAGGTTTATTTTCGAATTGTAACAGCCATTTTCCATTGTGCTCTTCAAGTCCTGTAAATTTTCTGTTCCAAACAACTGTATCGCTTTTTAAGCTGTCGAGCAATAATTGCCTTAAATCGTTCCTGTTTATCTCAGGATTATCATATTGATTTTCGGGTGTGGGCTTTTTAGTAAACAATACTTTGCCTTGTTCATCAGCAAAGATTATCCCCATAGGTAATGCCATTGCGTAATAATTTTCTAACAAGCCCGCTTTTTTCATTGCTTCCTGTCCCGAAACTTTATGGAGGTCAAGCGTACCGCCCCAGATTCTTGTTTGTGCATCTTTATCTCTTTCGTAAACGGTTACCTCTACTCCTTCTTGCTGTAATAATCTCGCCATTGTCAAACCAACTGGTCCTGCACCGATAATGGCTACGTTTTTATTATTGAGTAACATGATTGCATTTTTTAATTACGATGCAAAATTCCGGAACGCTGCTGTATTAAGCTTGTATAAACGCGACAAAATCGTTCCCTGCTGGCTGTTTGCTTTTCCTGGCTTTCCGCGCGAATGCTGCCGGTGTAGTACTGCTGTAGCGTTTGAATTCCCTGCTTAAGTGGGATTGATCCGCATAGCCCAGCTCATGGGCTAAGCCTGCAAGGCTGGTATTTGGATGAAGCCATAACTGGTTTCGCACCTGTTCAAAGCGCATCAGGCCAGACACATCTTTAACAGTATGGCCGGAAGATTGCTTAAAGCTCCTTTCCAGTGTACGAACCGTTGCATGAACTGCCGCCGCTACCTGGCTTACGGGCATGGCGCCGTTTGCTTCCCTCATAGCAACTCCCGCTTTGAATAGCATACTGCCGGTGGCAATCCCCGACCGCATATTTAAGAAATACTGTTTTACCTGATCCAGCGCTTCATTTATTCTGCCAGCATGAATACTCTTATTCAATGTGGATTGAAGCTGAGCGACAGGATGCTCAAATATGCGCACGCCGTCCTTACCAGGCGGCAGTTCCAGCAAATCGAACACCGTCCAGGGGAAGCACCTGATACCAATGATCTCTAAACGGTTTTTCGTATAAAAATGAACAGGCTGATTGAGCAATCCTATCATAAACGGTGATGGCAATGGCTGCAGGTTTCCATTATAAGAAATGCTGCATTCGCTTCCGAAATGAAAAATAATTTCAGTGTAGCTATCAGGCATCACCTTGAAACCCGATTGTTGTTCTCCGAAGTCTTTTCTGTCATACCAAAAGCACTTTACGGTATCCCGTAACCCGTCAGGAGGTTCAAATTCTTGGTGCATTTTTGAAGATATAAAAAAGGCATTTCAGTGTCAGGACTGGATTATGCCTCTTTTGCCTGTTTGTAGCCCCGACAGGAATCGAACCTGTATCTAGAGTTTAGGAAACTCCTATTCTATCCATTGAACTACAGGGCCTGAATTTTAACTTCGCAAAAGTAGGGGTTAGAAATCTATTTTCTGCATCCTGAAGTTTCAATATTCTTATTTACACTTAAGTCGTTTAAATTGAAATATAATGGACAAAAAAACGGTTGTATTAGGCGCTTCACCAAATCCCGGCCGCTACAGTTATCTTGCGGTTAACAGGCTAAAGGCACACGGGCATCCTGTTGTAGCTATCGGAAAAAGACCGGGAACTATAAATGGCCTTGAAATAATTACCGGTCACCCTGGTATTGATAATGTGGATACAGTAACACTCTATTTAAATGCGCAAAACCAAAAGCAGTACTACGATTATATACTTTCTTTACATCCCAAACGAATTATATTTAATCCCGGGGCTGAAAATGATGAGCTGAGCGACCTTGCTTTAAAAAATAATATCGAGGCAACAGAAGCATGCACGCTTGTGCTTTTGAGCACTAATCAATATTGAATACTACTATAGCTGGCTGCTACCTGTTTCCATTACACCTGAGTTGTTATAGTTGGATGTAAAGGCTGCCGGCCAGGTTTTTCAATTGAATCTTATTTGATAACTTACTGTAACGTGAGCCCGGTTTAAGCCTGAAAGGAAAGGCTTTGATACAAATAGCCTTCGATGTAACCGGAGGATAAAATCGTGATTAATCAATTGAACCCTGCAAGGGTTCAATGTTGTTTATCCATTTTTTACCCGCAATCCTTGCGGGTTATTCAAATTAAATCCTTTCAGGATTACTTTATGCTTCACCCGAACTTACCCTACTGTAATTAGAGCTATGCTGCTAAAAAAATAGGCCTGCTCTAAAAAGAGCTGGCCGTTGCTAACCTATGAAAAACACCAAGTTTAATATATTCAGAGTGGTGGCCGTTGCCTTTTGGCAGCGCCATTTCCTTTCATGTTATTTTGCGGGTTTTGTTGAAAGTTTTGCCGTCTTCTTAATTCATTACGTAACGTATTATTAAACTGTTTATCCGTAGTATAAACTTTCTTTGCCCTTTCGTCACTATTACCCAAAACTTTTTTGAAATTTCCCTGGTAGCGCTCTTTAATTTCTACAGCTTTCTTTTCAAAAGCTACTTCATCGTCGGGATTTTGCACCCGGGCCTGTTTAATTTCATTTATGTAGTTGTTATAAACAGGCCAGAAATTTTGAGCTTCCTGGGGTGTAAGATTTAGTTCATGCGTTAAATAAGCCATCTTCACCACTTCAACTCTGTTTTCATCTCCATTATCCGGAGTCTGGGCGCGGCAAAAATAACTACCAAACAATAAAGACAAAAACAAAAAGAATATTTTTTTAGTTTTTATCATTTTTAAATTCCCTCCTCTTTTGAAGATGACTCCGGATGCTGATCTAAGTATTGCTGAATCTCTTCATCAGACATGTTTTGAAGCATGTTTTGTATATCAAGGTTCTGTTGCTGATAATCCTCTGTGCCTGTACTGGTGTAAACAGCCAGATTTAAATTGGTTTTCAGATAATCGGCAATTTCTTCATCGCTTAAAACAGAAATTTGCTTTTGCAGATCTTCATTTGACACTGAAGAAACAACAGAATGTATTTCAGCATTGCCCTTTGTATAGAAGTGAAGGAAACTTCCGCCAAACAATAAAGCAGCAATGCAGGCTGCAGCAGCATAATTTGTCCATTTTCTTGTTCTGCCGCCTATTGAAATAATTTTTGCCGGAGGCTCAGAAGGTACAGTCTCCGAAATTTTGCTGAAATAGTTTTCAGGAACGGAATACACATTTGTTCTGGGTATAGCGCTTAAAAAAGGCGAGATCTCTTCAAGTTCCTGCTGAGCTGAAACCTGGTTTGACTGCTTTATTTTTTTTAGCACCCCGTTTGCAAAATTGTCAAAATAGTTTTCCGGTACAGTATAAATAACCCGGGTGTTATTTCCAAACACGTTTGGGACAGCATTATCTTTTATCTTATCCAACAGTAAAGCCGGAAAGTTTTCAAAATAGTTTTCCGGTACTGTGAAAGGATCAGATATGGTAACAGTGTGTAAAAAAATATTTGCACGGATGGCATCGGGTAATTCATTAAAATAATTCTGAGGTATGAAAAATACATTTCTCCTGTCTGCCTCTGTTAAGAAAACAGCATGAATATCTCTTAATTCATCCAATATGTTAAAATTTCTACCCATTACAATATTTTTTGACCTGCATATTAGCTGACAGTTTAATTATTCTTTATGAATTCTTCTATTTTTTTCACCGCATGATGATAACTGGCTTTCAATGCACCTTCACTTGTATCCAACACCTTGCTCATTTCTTCATAAGGCATTTCGTCATAATATCTCAGATTAAAAACCAGTTTTTGTTTTTCAGGTAGTTGTTGAATTGCCAGCTGCAGCTTCCATTCAAGACGATTTGCATCAAAATTCCTGTCTGCTATCACTTTATTTGCCAGTCCTGTTTCAACATCATTCAGGCTAACAGTACTTTTCTTTTTTTGCTGTTCAAGAAAAGTCAGGCTTTCGTTAGTTGCTATCCGGTACAGCCAGGTATACAATTGACTGTCTTCCCTAAAATTTTCCAACCCGTTCCATACCTTTATAAAAACATTCTGCATTACGTCATTTGCATCGTCGTGATCAATAACCATTCTCCGAATATGCCAGTATAATTTTTCCTGGTATCGTTTTATAATAGCCGTAAATGCTTTTTCTTTTGTTTCCGGCTGCCTGAATTGCTCTAATAACTCCTTATCTTCAATTTGCATGCAGGTGATTTAAAATAAATTATTACCAGGTTATCAGATAAAATCGTGCAAAAAAAGTTTAATGTAATTCTATTTCAGCAAGGCTAATTTAACACATGGTTCTGAGCGTTTACCAATTCTTCATCTTTATGAATTTTGATTTCCCAATCCCAGGCGGTACGCATCATATCGTCAAGGTCGTATTTTACAATCCAGTTTAATGCAGTTTTCGCAAGATCGTTGTTGGCATATATGGCAATAACATCGCCCGGTCTTTTCGGGCCTGTTTTATAATTTAATTTTTTGCCTGATACTTTTTCAAACGCGTGTATGGCTTCCAGTACGGTTACACCGTTGCCGCTGCCCAAATTAAAGATTTCAACGGCAGATGTGTTTTTTTTGTTGATGAGAAATTCAAGGGCGAGCGTATGCGCATGGGCTATATCGCAAACATGAATATAGTCACGTATGCAGCTGCCATCCCTCGTAGGATAATCAGATCCATATACAGTCACTTCCCTGATTTTGCCAATAGCACATTGAGTTATGGCAGGAACAAGATTTTGCGGTTTGCCAATGGGAAGCTCACCTATAAATGCTGTTGGATGAGCACCAACGGGATTAAAATACCTAAGCAATATGGCATTACTTTCATGTGCTTTCACATAGTCTTCCACAATTCTTTCACCCATTTGTTTTGTTGCTCCATAAGGAGATTCTGCTTTCTTTACTGCTGAGGTTTCTGTAACAGGAATAGAATCCGGATTACCGTAAACCGTGCAGGACGATGAAAAAACAAAATGAGAAATATTGAATTCCCTGACACATTTAAGAATATTTATCAGCGAAAACATGTTGTTTTCATAATAAAGCAGCGGTTGTTCCACACTTTCTCCAACAGCTTTGTATGCTGCGAAATGTATTATTCCGGTTATATCTTCATTTTCCTGGAAAACGGCACGTGTTTCATCAAAATTTTTCAGGTCTACTTTATAGTTTTTGATCCTGGTGCGGGTTATTTTTTCAATACCGTCTATCAGGTAGGTGCCCGAACGGGAGTTATCATCAATTGAAATCACATCATATCCATTCTCTAAAAGGTCAACAACTGTATGTGCACCAATATAGCCACAGCCGCCTGTTACCAGGATTTTTTTCATAGAACAATAATTAATGTCTGCAAAATAAATAAAACTAAACAGAAAACAGGTGAAAGAACCAGTATAATCCTGCGGCAATTAAAGCGCTTACAGGAATTGTGAGCACCCAGGCCCATATAAGATTTACTGTAATGCCCCAACGTACTGCGCTTAAGCGTTTGGTTGCGCCTACGCCTACTATTGCACCTGCTATTGTGTGGGTGGTACTTACCGGGGCGCCAAGATTTGCCGCTGTGAACAAAGTAATAGCGCCGGCAGTTTCGGCCATCACGCCTTCCAGCGGCGTAACTTTTGTTATTCTTGTGCCCATGGTCTTTACTATTCTCCAGCCCCCGCTCATTGTGCCCAGGCCAATAGATGTATAGCACACAAATGGCACCCAGGTAGGTATATGGCTTACATCGGGAATTATATTTTGAGCAACCATGGCTGCGCCGATTATTCCTATTACTTTTTGTGCATCACTGCCGCCGTGCCCAATGCTGAAAGTTGCCGAAGATACAAGCTGTAACCGCTTATACATGTTGTTGGTACGCGTGGCTGTCTCGCCCCGGAAATAATTGATAAAATAAGAAACAATAAAGATCACGCCTAAACCAAGCAAGCCCCAAAACTCAAAAGGCTTTTTAAAATGAATAAATACCAGGCAGCAGGTAACTACAGTTACAATGATCGTTATTTTAAGCCAGAAGTTTTGCTGTATGGTTACCAATGTAATGAAGATGGAAATGATCATCCCGATCAACGGAGCAAGTAAAATAAAAATGAAGGTAAGGCTGATACCTCCGTTTAAAGACCAGTTGATGCTGCTGAAACCCGCATGAGCAATGGCTGCACCGGCAAAGCCACCAATGAGTGTATGTGAAGAGGAGGAGGGAATACCATACCACCACGTGATCAAATTCCAGATAATGGACGCAATTACGCCGGCCAATACTACAATAAGGTCATATGAACCGCTGTTTACCGTTTTGGCCACCGTGTTTGCCACTTCGTGATCGCGAAAAATAAAATAAGCTACAAAGTTGAAAAACGCCGCCCAGATAACCGCCTGGAATGGAGTAAGCACCTTAGTGGATACAATAGTAGCTATAGAATTTGCCGCATCATGAAAGCCATTAATAAAGTCAAATATTACTGCAAGAACAATAATTACAATTAATAGTGTAGACATGCGATAGTAGTAATTGTGTTAGTTTGCTTATGAGTACTTTATTATGATGGTTTCTATCGCGTTACCAGCATCTTCACATTTATCGGTAGCAGTTTCCATGGCATGGTAAACTTCTCTTTTCTTTATAAGGAGCTTTATATCCGGCTCAAGGTCAAACAGGCGTTCAGTGCTCAGATCATAAATATCATCTGCCTGGTTTTCTATACTGTTTATTTTAACAAGGGCTGTAGTCATTGCCTGTAAATTACGCATGTTGCGCAGGCCTGTCACAGCAATTTTTAATTCCGCCACTCCATAACAAATAAGATTTGCCAGTTTAATTATTCCTTCATCATCATTGCTTATATTGTAAAAAGCCATTCGTTTTGCTGAAGCATATATATAATCGGCTACATCGTCAAGAGCGGTAGCCAGGAAGTGGATATCCTCGCGGTCAAAAGGAGTGATAAAGGTTCTGCCCAGTTCGGTATAAATCCTGTGCGTGGTATCATCATTTTTATGCTCGGCATCTTCTATTTCATTTAGTATGGCAAAGCGTTTATCTTTTTCCGTTTCTATGATCAGCTTTTTCAGCAATTCACTCATTTCACCTACCGTACCAACCACCTCCTCAAAAAGAGTAAAAAAAATCCTGTCTTTTGGTTGAAAAATTTTCATGAAAGAGTTAAGTGACATACGTGAATTTTTGCAAAAATGAATGATTAGTTAAGTAAACTTCCAACATGCAGAATTGGTAATAATTTCTTAACACAGGGCAATTTACTCAATTAAGCATTATGTATGAATGCTTATAAACATTGTACAATAAATAGATTGGATAATTCCTTATTATTATTCTTTTTTACGAAAAAGGTAGGCGTACGATTTGAGGTATATAAAGCTCATGACAATATGCACCAACAAAACCAGGGCGTACACCGAAAAGAAATAAACAATTACACGCATATATTTCTCAAAATCAGCTTCACTTATTTTAAGGTCTGAACCAGCGTTCTCTTTCATCTGTTTAACGGCTTCGCCAAGCATTGCAGGCTGTAATAAAACAGCAACACATGTGCCTGTTATCATTAAAGCCCATACCATACTTACTATAGCATTTACCCTTATCCAATCTTTAGCTGACCGGTTCAGCAATTTATTGCCGTCAATCCCTTGTATCAGAAAATTGAAAGATGTGAAAGTATAAATAGCAATACATGACAATAAGAACAGCGGCAAAAACAGCGCCGGATTGCTGAAGGCAGCGCGTAAAACCAACAGCACAAAAATGGTAAACAACACTGCTATCGGTAACAATAAAAAAGTAAGTATGCGGTAAATAGTAAGTTTCATGTTATTATGATTTCCCAGCTGTTTTAATCTGTAATTCCTCCAACTGTTTTTTATCAATGGTTGAAGGTGCATCGAGCATTACATCCCTGCCTGAATTATTTTTAGGAAATGCAATAAAATCTCTTATGCTTTCGCTGCCGCCCAGAATGGCGCAAAGCCTGTCGAACCCAAATGCAATGCCGCCATGCGGCGGAGCGCCGTATTCAAAAGCGCCCAATAAAAACCCGAACTTATGCAGGGCTTCTTCTTTGCTCATGCCCAGCGCTGCAAACATTTTTTCCTGTAATGCTCTTTGATAAATTCTTATAGAACCGCCGCCGATCTCATTTCCGTTTAATACTATATCGTAAGCATTTGCTTTAATGTTTGCATAAGGATGTTCAAGATATTTTGCAGCATCTTTAATGGCGGGATCGTTATTTATCATCACTTGTATATCCTGTGGTTTGGGAGAAGTAAAAGGATGATGCCTTGCTACCCAGCGATTGCTTTCTTCATCATATTCAAATAAAGGGAAATCCAGCACCCAGAGTAATTTGAACTCATTGCTCTTGCGAAGGCCCAATCGTTTTGCCATTTCCAGCCTTAATTCACTAACAGCTTTGCGCGTACGTTCTTCGTTCCCGGCAAGTATTAAAACAATATCTCCGGCTTGTGCACCGGTTGCACCGGCAATGGCTTTTAGTTTTTCAGCATCAAAGAATTTGTCCATGCTGCTTTTATACGTTCCGTCTGTTCCGCATTTTATAAAAGCCAATCCCTTCATTCCTATCTGCGGCCTTTTCACCCATTCGGTAATTTCATCGGTCTGTTTGCGTGAATATTCGCTTCCGCCCGGCACGCTGATAGCCACTACAGTTTCAGCGCTGTCAAAAACTGCGAACCCCGCAGCGCTCTCATCCCCTAAAGGGGAGTTTTGCAAGAACGCTATTTTAGAAGTGAAAACATGTAATGGAAATTTGAGGTTGGCAATTTTCATCCCAAACCGTATATCGGGTTTGTCATTACCATAATTCCACATGGCATCTTCCCAACTGATTCTTTCAACAGGTTCAGTATAATCCAAGCCTCTCACATCTTTGAATATGCGTTTCACCAGGGCTTCAAACATATTTAAAATGTCTTCCTGTTCTACAAAAGCCATTTCGCAATCTATCTGGGTGAATTCAGGCTGGCGGTCGGCGCGCAGGTCTTCATCCCTGAAACATTTAACCACTTGGTAATAGCGGTCGTAACCGCTAACCATCAATAGCTGCTTGAAGGTTTGCGGGCTTTGCGGTAATGCATAAAATTCACCGGGATTCATTCTCGAAGGCACTACGAAATCTCTTGCACCTTCGGGGGTTGATTTTATAAGGAAAGGCGTTTCAATATCATAAAAGCCCTGTTCATGTAAATAATTGCGTGCGCTGCGGTTTACAGCGTAGCGCAGTTCAAGATTTTTCTTCACCGCATTCCTGCGCAGGTCGAGATAGCGGTATTTCATGCGCAGGTCATCTCCGCCATCCGTATCATCCTGGATAGTAAAAGGCGGCACTGCCGATTTATTGAGGATGCTGAACGATTGAATCAAAATTTCAATACCGCCTGTTGGAATATTCTTATTCTTATTGCTGCGTTCAGATACAGTGCCTTTTGCCTGCAAAACAAATTCACGGCCTAAGGGATTTGATTCCAGTTGTGCATTCAGATCTTCACCAAAAAGCAGTTGTGTAATTCCGTAACGATCGCGCAGGTCAACAAAAGTAATAGCGCCAAATTTGCGCACGGTTTGCACCCAGCCGGCCAGCTCAACGGTTTGCCCGGCATTTTCAAGTTTCAATTCTCCGCAGGTATGTGTACGATACATAAACCCCTATCCCCTAAAGGGGGATTGCTTTTTTAATGAATAAATTTTTGGTGTCGGGCGTTGCTCAAACACCAAAAGCGGCCGCAAATATACACGGATTGAACAGTTGAAACATTAACTATAACAGGTGTTTAAAAAAAGCTCAATGATCTTTCGGGCGCGTTTAAAAAGTTTACTGCCTGTGCCTGGTGCTGCCTGGAGTGTGTATTAATCCATTTTATCCGTTAACTGCTTGTCAAGTACTTAGCCGGTAGCTTATTTTGACGAAACATTGTCGCTATATAGTCGGTATTTCTTCGATCCAATAGATCGAAGTTATATCGAAGAAATATCGAAGTTATATCGAAGAAATAAGCTTTCAGTTATTATGTCTTATCCTGAAAAACTTTACGGATTTAGGGGTTAATACTGAATAAGCTTTACAACATGTTTTTATTTACCGTAAAAAAGAGGCGCGTCTTTGCTCTGTCTTATCCTGAAAAAACTTTACAGGTAAGAATGATATTAAGAAGCTGTCTAAAAATGATTTCCTGAATTTTGTATTTATATTTTCCACCCGCAGATTTCGGAGATTTACGCAGATAGCAGCACAAAAAATGGTTAATCTGCGTTTGCCTGGGCATCTGTGGCAAGATATTACAACGAATAACATTGCTGCAAAGAGTATCGTAGAAACTTTTCAAACATTAAAATCCGCATAGGAGGAGTTGTGCCCGGCGCAAATACAAATATTTTATCCCCGGGAACAGATCCTGCATTACTTAATACTTTACGGCAATTCCGGGCGGTTAACATACAGTTGCAGCAAACAATTGTACATCTGAAAGGCAGCTTAAAAAACTCATTGGAAGGGAGACCGGAGTTTAAAATTAGTTGTATATCAGGCTTAACTCATTAAACGGTAAATATTTATGATAAATTCAAGCTATGGTAACAAATTTGTTACCTTTATATTTCCAAAAGATATACATTTATGCCGAAATTTCGAAACAAGGTGGATGAAATGCTTAATCAGCATCTTTCCTTTGATAATGCTGGCAGCATAAATTGGAATAATTATGTGGTTGGTAAAAATTTAACAAGGGAAGAATACCGTATTTTATTTGATGCTTACGATTTTTTAATAGCCGAAAAATTAATAACAGAATACGGACCGCCTTTAAATACGAAAATTACTCAGGCCGGCAGAGATTGGCAAGGATATGAAAGTTATAGCAGAGACAAAAGAAATATAAATGTTGCGACAAAAAGAAATGCTTTTAAAGACAGGTATTGGATTTTTATTGCGTTAGTTATAGGTATTGTTGGCTATATTTTTGGGTTATATAAAGATCAGCTAGGCAACTATTTTACGAAAAAGTATCCTGTTGTTGATACAACAACGATTAACAAAAAAGCTGATACAACGACAAGTAAAATGGATACAATACAAAAAGAATAACTATGGTTAAACACTAATTTATAACCCTATGAGTTCTGAAGACGTTTGGGAACATTTGGAACGACTTGGCTGGCAGGTAAAAAAGAATTCGTTAACTACCAGTGAAGTTACCTTTGAAAATGAATTTATGGAAGGTGATATTACAATTCCGTTAGGAAAAAAAGAGGTTCCAAGTGGAATTTTAAATGAAATTTTTAAAAAAGCAGGATTACTTTAAAAATTTGTTATGAAAGAAAAAAAAGAAATGATTGAACTGAATTTAATATTGGAAAGCGAAAGCACTTCCAATGAGTTGTGGGGCAGAATGAATTATAAAGATGACCTCATCGTTTATACAGGATCAAATATTGATGAGCTTCAAGAGAAATTTAAAACTATACTTTTAAAAAAATATTCTTTGAAGCAAGATGATTACAATTTTGCTTTGTTCTACGATCTCACTGCACTTTTTAAAGAAAAGTCTTTTTTAAATGTATCTGTAATTGCCCAAAGAGCAGGCATTGACAGGTCATTAATGGCACAATATGCTGCCGGTATAAAACTTCCGTCATTAGAACGGGCAGCACAGATTCAGGAAGTTATTCACAGCCTCGGCTACGAGCTTCTTTCTGTAAATCTTGCGGTAAGAATGCAACCGGTTTATGCGTTACAGATAAGTGAGCTTGTAAAGGAAAATTTGCGTGACTTACTTTCTACTCAAAAATCATTATCAGCAACAGTAGAACCTTTGCATTTTGATTTTGGTCACAGATCATCATTAAAAGGCCAGGTCAAGTCTCATATTGCCACAGCTGAGATTGGAAATGTAATATTTAATCCAATTGCAGCGGGTGCTCGTCCGGCAGCCCAGGGTAATATAAAAAAGGCTGGAAAATCAGAAGCTTAAACTGAGATAGTTTTCCTTTATAAAAAGTGAGACACACTAAAACTGTTCTACCTGTCGCATCTTCGATTCATCTTATGGTGATAATGGTATTGCAGCCACGGGCATCTTAGGAGTTTAAAAGAAAATAATTGGTTAAAAAGGGTTTAGGGGAGAAAAGTATGAATACCTGTTTTGGTAATAACTATTTTGATAACACCATTTTTTAGTGTCAATTATTTTATCATCAGCTAACAAAGAATATTGGTACATGCCGTTTGCTAATTCGCTGCCTGAAATAAAAAATAAGGTCTCGTACTATTAATGCGCAATGTCCCTGCCTTCGCTCATTGCTATTTGAGGAGACATTGAATGAATACCTGTTTTGGTAATAACTATTTTGATAACACCATTTTTTAGTGTCAATTATTTTACCATCAGCTAACAAAGAATATTGGTACATGCCGTTTGCTAACTCATTGCCTGAAATAAAAAATTACATTTAAGATAAGGTCTCGTACTACGAATGCGCAATGTCCCTGGCTTCGCTCATTGCTATTTGAGGAGACATTGCTGAAAAGGGGGTGAAAAATTATCACAGGTGGATGACGAATATCTCGAAAACATTCCGAATTCCTGTTTTGCTATTTCATCATACCAATCCATATTAACGGTATCTGCAAAGCCATCATTATCGTACTTAAAAGTTGAAGTTACAGACCACAGCGAGATATCGTCTTGATGCCATACATAATTCCGGGCATTGTTTTTACTGAACAGCATATAAAAATAAGGCGTGTCATTTTATGCGTAAAACAAGATGAATTTTGTACGCGGATCACCGGAAGTAAAGTTTGGCTTTCCATCGTACTGGCTTACTATAAAATCAGTAAATTGAACGGTAGGAGATGTATAGATCACTTTTATTACATTCCGTTAGCGTCATAAGAGAAATGTTCGGCAAAATAATATTGTCTGTGTAATTCAACGTTTACTCTTTTAATCAATTGGCCGGAAATATTATAAAAAAGGCTGTCTGTATTAACCAATCCAAATTGGGAATCGTAGGTCTTCATAACAGCAGGCAATTTTGAATTGCCATAGTATAAATAGTTTATCTGCCTGTCAAAAGCGTATTCATACTGTCTCATTATACGGTTGTTTTTATCGTAAACAAAAGTAGCTGTACTTCCATCCATGCCATTTCCATCGTTGGTTGAATCAATATTGCCGGTTTGGTGTTATAGTAAAAATATACTGTGGAGCCAAAAGCATTGTCTGAAGTATATTTAATTACACACCTTGTATTGGCGTTCATATCTGCTATCGCATTATTTGTTTGTTGATCGTTTATTTTATTGCCATCAATTGTTTTTTGACATGATATGTGTTAATTAGTAAAACAATGGTAAAGAATAATAAAAATTGATTTGAAGTTTTCATGGTTAAAATTTTTATGAAGTAATTTGAATTGATGAAAGAGATTAGGGTTGAAAAGCAATTTCTTACTCTTTCTATTTTGATAACACCATTTTTTTAGTATCAGTTATTTTCCGGTCAATCAACAATTAATCCGTCAGGATCAGTTTTTAAAATAATTGCAACTCTTATATTATTTGATAAGAGAAACTTTTGTAACAAGCTTTTGTAATTGAAGTTGGACAGTTACAAAATATATACCTGAAGGAAGATTATTTAAATTAAGACTGATGCTTTGTTTGCCTTTTATTAATACACCTATTTTCAGTTCTTTTACTTGTTTCATTTCTGAATTAAACACATTTACAACGACATTGTTTTCATTCGCATTCGTTGTAAAATCAAGATGAATGATAGAAGATGCAGGATTGGGGTATACGTTCAAAAAATTGCTGGAAATAGTGTTAGCTGAATTATTTTCAATTGAATTTGAAATCCTACTATTCTTATTTTTCTTATCAGATTCGTTACCAGCAAATTTATTTCCACAACCATCAATGTAGGCATGAAAGCTACTTCCATTCGATGCGTGAAATCCAGGTACTATATCAACCGTACTTGCTGCATCAAAGATCACGGCAGTATTACCTAATATTAAATTTCCAGAAGTAATTGAGCCGGAAGATTCAGTTTTAGGAACTGAATAAGGACCAGTGCCTAAATTAATTGATGCATTACATGGCAAAGCGCTTTCAACAGCATTATAGGCGTTTATCCTTCCGCTACCAAGCAGACCTATATATGTTGGATTTTGACTATCAATATTATCACTTGTGTTTTTTATAATGCTTATTACTTGGTCTACTGACAATGAAGGATTAACAGACCTAACCAAGCCGCATAATCCTGCCACCAGTGGTGCTGACATTGAGGTACCACTCAGATAATTATAAGTATTGCCAGGAAATGTGCTATATATATTTACTCCTGGTGCAGAAACACTTACCCACGTACCATAACTCGAAAAGCTAGCCTTTTGATCATTAATATCAGTAGCTGCTACACTTAAAACATGATTATATGCTGCGGGATAATTCTTGGTAGTATTATTACTGTTGCCTGCCGAAGCCACAACTAAAACATCGTTATTGTAAGCATCGTCAATTACATTTTGTTGTGTCGTATTTGTATTGTCACCCCATGAACAACTAATAACTTTAGCACCATTTTGAACTGCCCAGCTAATTCCTTCATATCCATTATAAATATAATTTCCAGAGTCATTAGCGGTTACATCAGGCGTCGCTTTTATTGCCATTAAACCACAATTAAAACCAATAGATGCAATGCCGATTGAGTTGTTCGTAGTGGCACATGCAATGCCGGATGTATGCGTTCCATGCTCCCAACCATTGTCATTTCTAGGCGGCTCAGGATTATCATCATTATCAGAAACATCTCTTTTCTTTATAACATTTATATAAAGATCAGTATGATTAACATCTTCTGCGTCGTCAACAATTGCAATCAAAGTTGATGCATCTCCACGGCTAACATCCCATGCATTTTGTGCATTAATTTTATATAATGCATATTGGCCACTATAACTATTTGAACCAAGGTCATTTGGCGTATAGTCAAGTTTGATCAGCGGAATTCTTTCCGCATATTCAATTTCAGGTAATGATTGTAAATCTTTTATGATGTGGTCGACTTGCTTACTATTGTTAAAATATAACCGAAAGGTTCTTTTCAGTATGTCTGATTTGGAAAAATAAAAAGAAGCTTCTGTTTTTGATATATTGTATTTATGTATTAAAGGAATTAAAAAAGGTAATTTAGTTTGCATTTCTACCTGGCTGATGAGTGTGTCGAAGCGAAATGGCACTTGCTTTTTTATTTTGAAATAAATTTCTCCGTCTATATAATTTTTATAAACCGTTTGAGTAAACGCAGCACAAATCAGCAAACAGCATAGTAGCGTCGTTATAATTTTCTGCTTCATAACAATGATTTTTAGAGGTTAAGATTAATTCTTTTTGTCAACGTCATTATGTTCTAGCTGTTTTACGTTTTGCCGCAATTGCTGTATTTGCTTGTTTTGGTCAATGACATATAATGTGAGCTCTTCAACTTTTTTAATTAAGATAGAATCCATTTGCGCAACCTTTACACCATTGTTTTCTACTTCAGTTGCAGAAGGTACGTCAGGCAAATGTTTATTGGTGTTTATGTAATTTTGCACTTCATTTAGAGTTAGAAGTTTATAGTTTTTATCAAACACATAATCTGACCATCCGGTTTCAACAATTAGTTCTTTTGCTTGTATTGTTCCATTTACAGAAAGTTTATATTGAGGGTTTGTTGTTCCAATTCCAACATTACCTGAACCACTTGGAATCAATAAAACATTTCTGCTGCCATTCGTATTTCCCACAATTTGAATTCCTGTTTGCATTGTACTATCGCGACTTCCATCACCAATACCAAAGTAAAGAGAATTATTAATGGCTCCGATTCCCCACTCCTGTCCTTTGCCACTTGCTTTGCCACCGATGCCGCTTGTAACATTCCATCCTGATCCGTCATGAATTGCTCCTGCAATAACGCTGTTTGCCGTTGTGCTTGGGTTTATTGTTGTATTATTTGCTAAAATAGATGCACCAAATACATGAAGTTTTTGCAACGGGTTGGTTGTCCCAATTCCAACCATGCCATTAAATCCACCATTTTGTAAAATGAGATTGCCTGATGGATATCCTTTTGATCCAGTTACTGCTGCTATATATAAATCGTTTCCAGAATTAGCTATTGATGTTGAATTAATAGTAATTGAAGGGTTAGTACCATTTATTCTTAATGCCAATTGACTTGCACCACTATTTACATCTAATTTATAGGTCGGATTATTATTTCCAATACCTACATTGCCATTTCCTTTTATTCTCATATTTTCTGTGAAAGCCGCACTTGAACCATAACCAAAGGCTATATCTGCAGGAGAATTATCAGTATATATTTGTAAAAGCGCATTCTGAATACCAAAACCAAAGTGAACCCCGCTATTTCCGTATAGTGAAATTTTATCACCTAATGAGTTAGCGAAACTTAGCGGATAGGCTGGTAGTGAATTTCCAATTCCAATATTGCCACCTTTGTCAACATGTATCCTTTCTACGTTGTTGGAAATAATTTTCACTGAATGCAGATTTTTAGTGCCCAATGCTGTATCTTGAGTTGTAGTATTACCTCCGAGTAACCAGTTTTGAGCGCTTACTTTTTGATTGTTGATAATAAATGTTACAGCTATAGCCATAACGAAGAATAATTTTGTTTTCATAAATTAGTTTTTATAAAACAAAATTGTATTTAGGTAAAGTAAAATCAACTACACAAACGGGTAAAACTTAAAATAATAGCTAAGCAGGTATCATAACAGTTTATTTCGTATCGCTTTTATTACCGCTTCAGATTTAGAATTAACATGCAGCTTTTCGTAGATCTTTTTGATGTGGAATTTTACAGTGTCTATGCTTATGTTGCAGGCGTCGGCGATCATTTTATAACTCATGCCCTTCATTAAACAGCTAAGCACTTCTTTTTCACGGTCACTTAATTTGTAGTCATCTTTTTGTATATAAGGGTTTTGTTCCTGGAAACGGTTCAATACTTTTTTTGCAATGGAAGGGCTCATGGGGGCACCGCCGTTATTTAATTCTTTAATAGCAGGTATTAGATAATCACTTAATGAATTTTTTAAAAGGTAACCATTTGCGCCTGCACAAATAGAATCAAACACTTTATCGTTATCTTCAAAAACCGTTTGCATCAGAATTTTAATCTGTGGGTATTTTTCTTTTATGATTCGTACGGCTTCAACACCATTTATGCCGGGCATATCAATATCCATTAAAATTATATCGGGTTGCGAACGGCGTATCTTGTAATCAATATCCATGGCATTTGCATACGCACCGGTACAGGAAAGGCCTTCTGAAATATTGATCATTTGAAAAAGCATTTCACGCAACTGATCGTTATCTTCAAATATTACAATCTTTATTGCCATACTGATAAAACAAAATTGAGCGTTTAAAGTTATGGCTCAACTACCCTTGTGGGTAGGGGTAAAAAGAAGCGTTATGGTTGTTCCTTCATCAACAGAAGAAATTATTTCAAGTCTGCCGTTTATTTCTTTGGCTCGTTTCCCCATGTTGTTCAGGCCGTTGCCCATATAATTGCGGGTTGTGTCAAAGCCTTTTCCATCGTCGTGAATACGCATTAAAACGTTTTTATGCAATGATGAAATTTGTGCGGTAACGGTTTTACAACAGGCATATTTAAAAGCATTATGAATGGCTTCTTTGAATATGAGATAAAAATTTTTTCTTTCTTCCATACTTAGCTTAACTGTGGTTAAAGTATCGTCTGTGCTAAACGTAAACCGGATGTCTTTCTTTTCCAGCAGTGAAGAAGCAAAAGTTTGCATACGAATGAATAGCTGCTCAATTGTATCATTGTTTGGATTAACTGCCCAAACAATATCATTCATGCTTTCAATAATTTTTCCTGCATTTTCCTTTATCCTGTCAAAATACAGTTGTGGTTCATCCTGCTTTTTTGCAATCTCACTCATCAGCATAATACTGCTTAAGGATGAACCTATATCATCATGCAGATCGCCGGCTATTTCATTTCTTATTTTTAAAGCCGCCAACACTCTTTTCAATTTTGCACGATATGCAGAATAAATAAAGAGAAATATAATAGCAACTGCTATTGCCGAAACTAATACATAAAACCAAATTGCTTTATAAAATGGGGTATCCACATGTATTGCAACAGGTACAGAAATTTCATACCAATCGATTCCGCCAGAACTTGCCCGTACTTTGAAAGTGTAATTGCCACCATCTAAATTGGTATAACCGGCATAATGCCTTGTTCCTGCATTTACCCAGGTTTTATTAAAGCCTTCCAGTTTATATTCATATCGCACGTCTGCAGCATTATTCAGATCGGGTGCTGTATAATTAAATGAGAAATATTTGTCGTTATAAGAGAGATTGATGTTGCCTGAATCATTTAAACTTCGTTGTTTACCTACAACAGAAAAAGAAGTAATTATAGGCGAAAGAACAGGATCGCTTTTTTTAAGGATAGAAGGATCAAATACTGCAACTGCACGATCTGTTGTAAAGCAAATTTTATTTGTTGCAGAATCATATATTACGATATATACAATTCCGTCAGAAAAATCATTAGCACCAGTAAAATTGGTAAACTGTTTTGTTGCCGTATCAAACCTTGATAATCCGCCGTAAGTCCCCATCCACAAAATACCTTTTTTATCCATTGCTAATCCGGTCACAATATTTGATACTAAACCATTTGAACGGTTGTATTGTTTTATTTGATGTGTATTTGAAGAATAGCAGTATAAACCTTTAGCTGTACTTATCCATAAATGTCCGTGATGGTCATTTAACATATCATAAATCACGTTATCATTCAATATTGCAAAAGCACTAAATGATGGCTGAATAAACGTTTGTGAAATCCTGTCAAAAAAAGCCAGCCCTCCATTTTCACTACCCATCCAGATATTTCCGTTATCATCTTCTGCAGCACAACAAAAATCAGGCAGCGGGAAATAATATTTTCCTTTTTGCCGGGCGTCATATTTTGTGAACAGGTTATTATTTCTATTCCAACAATAAACGCCGTTGTTGCCACTCATACCTAACCATATTCTATTACTATCATCTTTAAAAGCCCATATTATATATACCGAATCTAAAGGCCAGGGATGCTCAACCGCAAAAGGATCCGGGTGCAATTTTTTATCGTTTAGAGTATAAAATAAAATTCCTCTTGATGTTGAAGTAAACAGTAAACTATCATCTAAGTTCATGCATATCCGGTGATAATCCCCACTCAATGATTTTTTGGTGTTATACCTGGATTTTCCTTTAGAAAACTTTTCAAGGTTTACTTCAAAAAAACCAGTAGTTGTGCAAACAAATAAATTTTTATTACAAGCAGTTATATCACAAACAGCTGCCTTGTGATAACGTGTTTGAGTATCTTCATAACCAAACTTATCCATTACAATAAAGCTATTTGATAAATCGCTGCATTTATCCAAACCAAAACCCCGGGAGCCAAGCCAGATATTTCCGGTATTATCTTCATAAATACAATCAGAAAAATTAGCAGCCGGAGTATTTATATTAGTGGAATTGGAATGTATTGCCTGGAAAGATTTATTCTTTGTATCAAATATGAAAAGGCCTTCTTCATAACTGGTCACCCATATTTTTCCCGAAACTGAATAAGTTAAGCAATACAGAAAGTTGCTTGGTGAATGGTAGATTTGGAGGCTATCCGATTTCCAATTATAACAGGCAAGTGCGCTTTTAGGCCTTGACGTTGTTATGGAAGCATAATTTATAATAGACCAATAATTTCCTTTTTTATCCTGAATTATTGAAGAACAATTTATATCAAAAATTTTTTTATGATAGATATTATTGTACCTGCTTTCAAGAACTTTTTTTGAAACATCCCATTCGCAAATGATGCCATTATAAAAGAACCAAATGTTATTTTCATTATCAACACTTGAAAATGTCGCATTATCCTGGACATTATTCGTAAAAACATCGAGGTTAATATTTTCGAGCAACTTGAACTGTGAATTATACTTTTGTAAATGCGCTTCGCTAAGTAGCCAAATGTTTTTTTGTTTGTCAATAATAAACTGGTAAATATGCCTATTCTTTGAAGCAGGGAAAATAAGCCGTAACAATTTTGATTTCCAATTATATTCTTCCATTCCATCTTTCGTCATTAAAAGAATATTCCCATCAGCATTTTCCGTTATTTGATCTATTTGATCTGAATGTAAATGAGGCGGGTCAAAATCTGTTGGATAGATATTTTGAAACGAAATCCCATCAAAATAATTCAGTCCATTACTTGTGCCGACCCACAATAAACCGCGGCTGTCCTGAAATAATGAGAATACAATATTATTTGATAACCCTTCGCGTGTGGTATAGTGGGTAAAGCGCAGGTTATTTTGCGACAATAATGGCTCGCTTAGCAGGCAGAAAATCAATAAAAATCGAATCACAGGTTTGCGTTAAAAGTTGGCCGGGCGTCTTTTGCTAAGTACAATTTACAGGCAGCTATAAATCTTATTATGAAATCTGTATAAAAGTAATTTTTGTATAGGAACCAAGTAATACTCAATTTGAGTATATTTAGTTTGCTAAACTCATGAATCCAATGGCGGCCAAATCCTATGGGGAAATATTTGACGGTGATTGGGATAAACTAAGAGCGGGCACCCAACTTGCAATTTCTTATAAAGAAAAGTGGCCTGAGCTTATACCGTTATTTGAACAAATCTCTGCACAAAATGCAGTGTTTATAATGATTTGGAATATGATCATTAACCGTATTATTTATACGGTTGATAAGAGAAAGGTTTGTGGTTATGATGCCTCAATGTACCTGGCAGAAAACGGTGTCGATTTTATAATGTCTAATCACCATCTTGAAACTTTTAAATGCACTGCTATAATGCAGCAGCGGGCTATCAGATATTTTGAAGAATTTACAGGCGATCCAACTAAAGTAATAGTAAATCTTGAGGGAGTATATAAAAGATATACAGGCGATTATTTTCATTTTCTGCAACAGACAGTATGTATAGAAATGGATAGTAATAAACATCCTTTTGTTTTTCTTAATTACATATATGATATTACTTATCTCAAAAAATACAAGACCGGCAACCTCATTATTACAACTCCGGGAGAATTAAAATGGTGGAATTTTAATTTCGATAAGAATTGCCTTGAGCCTGTTCAACCTTTATCCAAACAGGAGAAGAAAATACTATCTCTTTTAGCTGAAGGCAAAAGCAGTAAAGAAATTGCTGAAGAATTGTTTATCAGCCCTCATACAGTAGATACACACCGCAGGCATTTGCTTGAAAAAACAAACTGTATTGATACTACAGGGATGATTACCTACGCAAGATTGGTTGGCTTGTTATAATCAACGTAACAAGATCTCAGTTAGTTCTTAACAGATTCACTGCCAGGCCTTATGGGTAAGCTATGCAACCCTGCGGTTTACGCTGATAGCACATTTAAATTGCACGCAGGCAACTATGTGGTGAAGATAGAGGTGGGTAATGAAGCGGTAATAAGACAGTTTATAAAACAGCAGGCATCGCGGTTTTAACCTGCCAGGTTCTTGAAGCCGACAGGCTTTATACAGGTTTTGCTGTGAACAGCACCTGTTTTTTTTTATTTTGAAAGATGCTGATAAAGAAAGTTGCCGGGTTTGAAATTTTCAGGGCGCTATTACTCTTTAATTTTTATAACGATACTTAATTTTAGATTTAATAAACCCGTTGGCGGAGTTAATTTAGAAGAAATAAAACAGGAAGTGATGTTTGGCTATTTAGGACTAGACAAGGACTACACACAAGTACCTGGAGGCTCATTTCTTCGATATTTCTTCGATATAACTTCGATCTATTGGATCGAAGAAATACCGACTTTATTTCGATTATTTTTCGTCCAAATATGCTACATGGTAAACATGCGATAGGTATTTAAGGAATAAAATGATCAATACAACCTGCAGAGCTATGCATCTATCATTTCCTCCAGGCAGATAGTAAAAAGATGCCTTTCAATTTTTACCTTCGTTTAGCTTCCATGTAACTATATCAAAAAACTCCGCCAACAGGTTTAATAAATAAAATATGTATCAATGACACTGGAAACCTACCTGCTAACCATATTGTGCATGTTATTCGTGATTTCCATGCTGGCGATGGTTAGCGAAAAACTAAAGGTATCTTACCCGATACTTTTTGTTATTTGCGGGTTGCTGATCAGCTTCATTCCTAATGTGCACGAGGTGCTGCTGAATCCAAATGTTGTTTTTCTTATCTTCCTTCCACCTTTATTATTTTTTTCTGCGTGGACTACTTCGTGGAAAAGTTTCGTAGCATACAGGAAACAGATCAGCTTATTAGCGATCGGGCTCGTTGTTTTTACGTCTACGGCCATTGCGCTATTGGCACATATACTTATTCCTGCATTCCCGCTGGCATTAGGTTTTGTGCTTGGCGCCATCATTTCTCCGCCCGATGCAATCGCTGCTTCATCGGTTTTACAAAACTTAAGCGTATCGCCAAGGGTTACGTCCATTCTTGAAGGGGAGAGCCTGGTGAATGATGCTTCTTCTCTTATAATTTTTCGCTTTGCCCTGGCAGCCATTTTAACCGGCCAGTTCAGCTTTTGGCAAGCCACCGGCGATTTTTTTGTCGTTGCAGGAATGGGCATTGTAACCGGGCTCGTGTTATCGGTCATTCTTTACGCGATACACAAATACCTGCCGACAAATTCAGATATTGATACGGCAATTACCCTTATCGCTCCCTACATCATTTATTTAACCGCTGAACATTTTGGATTCTCCGGCGTGATGGCCGTTGTTACCGGGGGATTGTTCCTCAGTTCACGGTCGCATAAAGTTTTTAGTTTTCAAAGCCGCCTGCAGGTGAATGCCGTGTGGCGAACACTTAATTTTTTATTGAACGGGTTTGTCTTTATTTTAATTGGCCTGCAATTGTACCGCATAGTGCATGGGCTTAAAATTTTCACTTTTCGACAGGCTTCTTTTTATACACTTATAGTGTGCGGTGTTACCATACTGATACGTCTTTTATGGATTTATGCTTTTGCCTATATGTCTTATGTAGCAAGAAGGAAACGCGGCACAGCGACCAAAGAAAAATTTAATGGGAAAGCAACCTTTTTAATTGGATGGAGCGGCATGCGTGGTATTGTTTCACTGGCTTCAGCATTATCCCTTCCTTTATTACTTCCTGACGGATCTGTTTTCCCGCACAGAAACCTGATACTGTTTATCACGTTCGGCGTAATCCTTTTTACACTGGTTTTACAGGGCTTAAGCCTTCCTTTACTGATACGCGTATTAAAAATTAATTATGTAGGAAGAAATGATATCCGGGACCAGAAAACAGCGTTACAATCGCGCCTCGAAAACGAATGCCTGAATTACCTGTTAAATAATTATGCCGGTGAAGAAAACCACAGCAGCGCCGCTGCATTGCTGATTGCCCGTTTCAGGCAAAGTGTAACCATTGTTGAAAATAGTCAGGGCGATGCAACAGGTAAAAAGACAGATCTTTTTTCTGAAGAATACCATCAGTTGCTGGTTCAATTGGTGACCGTGAGAAGGCAGGAATTGCAAAAGATAAGAAATGAAAAAATTTATACAGATGAGATCATTAATTCAAAGGAAAGTGAGCTGGATCATGAAGAAGCAAGGTTGTTATCAGTAGATTAAGTTTCATTGCATGCAGGCAATTATATGCAGAAGATTGAAACAGATAGTGAAGTTCTGACGAAGCAGTTTGTAAAACAGCAGGCGTCGCGGTTTAACCTGACAGGTTAAACCAATGATCATGGAATATTAATATACTTATGCACCTGCAGGCTCAATTGCCATTGCGGATTGGCTTTTATATAACCGATGATCAAAGGTGTTATTTCGTTTTGCCTGCTCCATTCCGGCTGGAGGTAAAGCTTGCAACCGGGAGAAACCTGTGCCGCGTTTTCCTCAGCCCATTTAAAATCGGTTTTATTGTAAATAACCATTTTTAATTCGCTGGCTGCTTTAAAAGCTTCAGGCAAAGGTTTTTTGAATTTTTTAGGTGAGAGGCATATCCAGTCCCAAAAACCAGAAAGCGGGGAGGAGCCCGAGGTTTCTATATGTGTGCTAAAGTTTTCTGCCTGGAATTGTGCGGTAAGTTCATCAAGGTTGTGGAGTAAAGGCTCACCCCCTGTAATAACAATGATCGGTTTACTGTTTACCGATGACTGTTCACTGCTCACTTCTTTTTTAACTCCTTCAATTATCGCATCAATTGTTTTTTGAGGATGCACTGACGCGTCCCAGCTTTCTTTTACATCGCACCAGAAACAGCTCACATCACAACCACCGAGGCGAATGAAATAAGCAGCCTTTCCCTGGTGAAAACCTTCTCCCTGCAAAGTGTAAAAAGCTTCCATTACCGGTAATGTTGATACTTCACCAGGTGCAGATACCTTATTTATATATACAGACTTTTCAATCATTACGCACTAAAAATATCTTCAGTTAATCCATTACGCATTAAATAGGCGTTCATTGTATTTGTTAATAATGCAGCAATTGTCATTAAACCAACGCCACCCGGAACCGGAGTGATCCAGGAAGTTTTGGATGCGACTTCATCAAAGTTTACATCTCCTTTTATGCGGAATCCTTTCTTTGCCGTTGCATCCTCAACCCTTGTAATGCCTACATCAATAACCACAGCGCCTTCTTTTATCATATCAGCGGTAATAAATCCCGGTTTGCCCAAAGCCGCTACAATTATATCTGCCTGCAAAGTTAGCTCTTTCATATTGGATGTGTGGGAGTGGCAGACTGTTACAGTGGCATTACCGTAAGGCCGGTTGCTGCTTAGCAGGATGCTGATTGGCCTGCCTACAATATTACTTCGCCCGATAATAACTGCATGTTTGCCTTTTGTGCTTATATTATAATGTTCCAGCATTAAGATGATGCCATAAGGTGTGGCGGGTATAAATACCGGAGAACCCTGCGTCAGGTAGCCCTGGTTTACCGGGTGAAATCCATCCACATCTTTTTCAGGTGAAATGGCATTTATTACTTTATGTTCTGAAATATGAGCAGGAAGTGGCAGTTGTACAAGAATGCCATCTACATTATCGCTTTTATTGAGTACAGCAATTTGCTGCAGCAGATCTTCTTCGGAAAGCGATTCTTCAAATCTTATTAATGATGATTGAAACCCGGCTTCCGCGCAATTCTTTATCTTGCTTGCCACGTAAGTTTCACTGGGGCCATTGTGGCCGATCAATATTGCAGCAAGATGCGGAACAGGGAAATTTTGTTTTTGTAAGACCTCTGTTTTAACTGTCAGCTTTTTTTTTATAACTTCTGAAGCTTCTTTGCCATTTAATAATTGCATGCGGCAAAATTACTTTCGTACGCAATATTTCCCGTTATCATAACAGAAATAGTTCTAAGAAGCTGTCTAAAAATGATTTCAATGATTTCGTATAGCATCAAAAATTACCTTTTTATAGTGATTTGACTGCCATTTGAGGCAAAATCGGGTACGTTACAATGCTTAAAATCTATAATGGTGATTGAAAATTCTATTTTTAGACAGCTTTTAAGACTAACACCAGTTTGCTATTAAATTTCTTTTATGTTTTTTTTTAACACAAGTTTTTAATGAAAATAAGCCTTAAAAAAGGGCTGTTTTAATAGTTCCAGTATCTATTTTACACGGTTCATATTCTCTATTGACCATTCAAATAAAACCTAACTTAAATTATTTAATATATACCTTACACAAATAATTGACCTGCATTTATTTATAATGTTTTTACACTAATTTGATATGTGAATAAATCTTTAAAATCCGTCATTCTTAAATGCGCAGCTTTTTTAAAATGTTATTTGTCTTTTCTTTTGCTGCAATTAACAATCCGTTCAGGAATTCTTAACGGTTATTTATTTCCAGTTTCTTAATGAGATTAAACTTTAAAATGTGTAAAATGAGAAAAATTGTAAGTATTCTTACTCTATTGCTTTTTATGAGCGTTGTGGCCTGGTCACAGGGTAAAATAAGCGGTACTGTGAAAGATCAGAATGGTGATCCGGTGCCTTTTGCAACGATAACCATAAAAGGGACAAAAGTATCTGTAGCAGCAGATGCGAATGCAAACTTCACCATCCCTGCTAAATCGGGCAATGTATTAACAATTTCTGCGGTTGGTATTCAAACTTCCGATGTAACTGTGGGAGATGCTTCTGTAATTCCAATTACAGTAACACGGGTTTCAGGTAATATGAGCGATGTAGTAGTTACTACTGCTTTAGGTGTACAAAGGCAGGCAAAGTCGCTGGGATATGCGGCTACAACAATTAATAATAAGGATCTTACTACAGGAAAGTCTGTAAATATTCAGCAGGCTTTGAACGGAAAAATCTCCGGCCTCAATATTTCAACAGTTAACAGCGGTGTTTTTGAAAATGCAAAGATTAATATCCGCGGTATTCGTTCTTTAACGGGAAATAACCAGCCTATGTTGGTGGTTGATGGTGCACCTACACCGTTGGGTTATCTTGGTTCAATTCCTCCGGGCGATGTTGCTTCTTTAACTGTATTAAAAAGTGCTGCTTCTGCTGCAATTTATGGTCCTGATGCTGTGAACGGCGTAATTGTAATTACAACAAAAAGAGGGGGTAAAACGCCAAGCGTTACTATAAGCAGTACCGTTCAGGCAACAAACGTTTCTTTCTTTCCCAAATTACAAAAAGATTTTGGCCAGGGCGCGGGGGAGCTTGCTGACCAGTATGGAAACTTTGAATATGTACCTTATGAAAACCAGCAGTACGGTCCCAAATTCGATGGTGTTATAAGACCCCTGGGTGTTCCATTGGAAGATGGCTCCATTCAAATGGTACCTTATTCCAACGATCATTATAATGACAAAATAAAATTCTGGAATACAGGTTTAACCTTGCAAAATTCTGCATCAATTGCCGGCCAGGATTTTTATGTAAGCATTGATGATGCAAAAATTAAAGGGTTAGTACCCGATGATGAAAACCATCGTACCAGCGTACGTTTTAACGGTGGCAAAACTTATGGCAATTTTTCAATTAACTATGGCTTAAACTATATACTGCAAAATTATGATGTAGTAAATGAAGCAGGTTTTCAGAACTCCTTTCCCAATGCATATGATGGAGGTTTGTTCTTTCTTGTAATGCAGACAGCGAATAATGTTCCTTTACTGAGTTATAAAGATCTGAACAGCAAATTTGGCCAGTTCTCTAATTATTATAATGAATATGCAGTTAATCCATATTGGTTGATAGCTAATGTAAGGCAATCCGGAAGAGAAGATGACCTTCTTGGAAATATGGATATTAGCTATAAATTTTTCCCATGGCTCAAAGCAACCGCAAGGGTAAGCTCAAACCTGTCATTTACTGATTTTAAAAATACGAATGCACCTATAGTAGTAAGTGACTGGGCTGCAGCGAACAGGAATGCTACACAATATTCAAACAGGCCCGGAAGCGTACTTGATGATGAAAACAGCACTTCGCGGGTAAACCTTGATTATTTCCTAAGTGGACAAACTGATGTTGCAAAAGATCTTACATTAAATTATATAGCGGGTGGCTCGGTTAGAGATAACCGTTACAAAGATGTTGCTGTTGGCGGTAACAACCTGGTAGTGCCTTATTTGTACAATGTAGCAGTACGCAGCGGTGATGCACAGGTTCCTGTATTTAATGGAAACTTTTCCAACGGTGGTATAAATAACACAGGAAGCAACAACTATAACGTAGAATCCAAGCTGCTTTCTGCTTATGGTACTGTTAGCTTAAGTTATGCAGGCTGGCTTTATGGAGAATTAACCGGCAGAAATGACTGGGATTCCCGTTTGTCCAAAGAAAACCGTTCTTTTTTCTATCCTGCGGCAAATGTTTCGGTTATATTGTCACAGGTTATACCTGCTTTGAAGAACAGCGAATTATTGAGTTATGTAAAAGTAAGGGGTGCTTATTCAAAATCGGGTAATGTGAATTTAAATCCCTATGCTTTAAATGCTACTTATTCTACAAACGCAGGGTTCCCGTACGGCAGTACAGTGGGATTTACAGCGAACAATACTGTTCCTGATCCGAGCCTGAAGCCTGAATTTGTTAATACCCTGGAAGGTGGAGTTGAATTAGGCTTCATTAAGAACAGGATCAATTTTAATGCAACTTATTATAATCAGAAAAATACGAACCAGGTCTTGTCAATTGCTCAGTCATCAACCACAGGTTATACAACAAAACTGGCTAACGCAGCTGATTTCAAGAACTATGGTGTTGATATGGAACTGAATATGACACCATTGATAAATATTGGCAAAGGCCGGATCGATTTCAAGATAAATGGTTCATACAACAATAACGAGGTAACGCGCACTTTGGGTAATGTTCCGGTTGTGTTGGCAGGTTCGGCTGGTTTTATCCAGAATTCAGTAAGCTCTCCGACCGTTGCTAACATTGCGGAAGTTGGCGAGTCTGCCTTCCAGTTCCAGTTAACTGACTATAACAGGGATCCGGCAACGGGGAAAGTAATTGTTGATCCGGTGACAGGTTATCCTTCTGAAGCTGCAGGCCAGGTAGTAAAAGGAAGATCTTTACCTTTATGGGTTGTAGGTATGACGCCTTCTTTTTCAATTGGCAGCTTCTCTGTTACCATGACCTGGGATTATAAAGGAGGTAACGACTTTTTCTCAGGTTTGGGTTCTGATGAAGATTTTGCGGGTATTTCTGCACGCAGCGCTGAATACGGACGTCAAAGATTTGTATTTCCTAACTCGGTTTATTGGAATGGCAGCAAATACGTAAATAACACAAGTATTTTAGTACAAGACGGCAATTACAACTTCTGGGCAAACGGAAATACAAATACAGCCATTGCCACTAATTATTTTGCAAGCGCTTCAGCTTGGAGATTAAGGGAGTTAAATATTTCTTATGTACTTCCCCACAAATGGTTTGGAAATAAAAATATTATTAAAAGTGTGACTGTTTCGGCAGTAGGTAAGAATTTGCTCTTATTCGTTCCGAAATCAAACCAGTGGGGTGATCCGGAATTCAATTACTCAGCAACAGGAAATACTTTTGGTATTGCAAGCTCATTCCAGGCTCCTGCATCGAGGTTATTTGGCGGATCTTTAACAGTTCAATTTTAATGGATAAAATATAATTATAAATGAAACAATTAATAAATAAAAATATAATTGCAGGTATTTCGCTTTCAGCCATGTTGTTCGCAGGCTGCAGCAAAAGTTATCTTGATGTAAACAGCGATCCCAACAGGGTTACAGACGAAAATGTTACGCCTGAGTTGATATTCACCCAGGCCGAACAGGCTGTAGGGGCGCTTCCGGCAAATAATTATGGTTTTCTTGATAACTGGATGGGATACTTTGCACCAAATGGTGATTTCGCCCCTAACCAAACAGAACAGACTTACAAAATAGATTTTAGCTTTGGCGACCCGCTTTGGCAGAATTCTTATAATGTTTTGTTTGACTTACATCAAGCAAAGACAAAAGCTTTAGCTGATAGTAATACAGTTTTAGCAGCAGCTAATATGATATTATCTGCAAAAGTGTTCCAGGAGCTGGTGGATTTGTATGGCAATATTCCTTACTCCCAAGCTTTTCAATCTGCTACTTATTCTACTCCGGTGTATGATGATGCTCAAAGCATTTATAATGATTTATTGGCCTCATTGGATACTGCAGTAGGTTATATGGGCACGGCTGGCCCTTCATCTTTCGCGAAGGCAGATGTAATAGCAGCAGGAGATCAGCAAAAATGGATACATTTTGCCAATACACTAAGGTTAAGATTGTTGATACGCCAGTCTGGTGTTTCCGGATTTAATCCATCCTCTGTAATTGATAAAATACAAAACTCCGGCGGTGTTTTAAGTGATGATGAAAATATTGCTGTTAATCCCGGTTATCTTAACGATGTAAATAAACAATCGCCTTTCTTTGCAAATTTTGGATACGATCCTACAGGAGTTAAGGCAAATACATCCACAGGAGCTAATAATTATATTGTATCCGCGCTTTCTTCTTCGGCAGATGCACGGTTAAGCAGATTCTTCCAGCCTGTTGGAACAAACTTTAATGCGAATATATATGGAGATCCCACAGGCTCTTTATATAATGGCGCAAATACATCTTATTTTGGCCCGGGATTGATTGGTGATACAGCTGTTGGCGGTAATTTCGTCGAAGGAGCAACACAAGCACAGTGGATATATCCTGCATTTGAAGCTTTGTTTTTAAAGGCTGAAGCAATTGCCAGGGGCTGGATGGCAGGAAATGCGAAATCCGCTTATGAAGATGCAGTAACCCAATCTTTTATATGGCTTGGAGCAAAGTATCCTCCAATACGTAATGCAGATAATAGCGCAGATTCTATTATTTATACGCCTCAACAATCTGCTCAATTATATTTATCGGATACCGATAATGTAGTAGCGAATTGGAAGTATGCGGGCACATCGGTTCAATCAATGACAAATTTTATTGTTTATCAAAAATATATTGCTGATTGTGGTGTTGATCCGCTTGAATCTTACTCTGATGAAAGGAGATTGCATTTCCTTCCTGCCGGATATATTTCTACCAACCCGGCAAAAGTGGCCAACTCATTACCGCTTCGGTTATTGTATCCTCAAAGTGAATATACAACAAACGGAGTTAATGCCCAGGCACAGGGAAATATAGATGCGTATTCTTCAAAACTTTTCTGGGAACCTTAAATAAAAAACTAATAACATGAAACTAAAAAATATAATCTATACGTCTTCATTAGCTGTTATTCTTTCAACGGTTTTTGCAAGCTGCCTAAAAGACGACGCTTTTGATAATCATGAGATACAATCTGTTAGTTCGGGTGGCATCACACAAAATGTCGTTTATGTGGGACTAACAGCAACTTCAAATTCCAACCATCTGCAGCTTGCATTTGAAAAATCAGATGTTGATACCACGTTTGATGCAGTTCCTATTTTGCTGGCAGGCGGAGCTGCACCTGAAGATATACAGGTGACGCTGGCATATGACCCCGCTTTATTAGGGGATTATAATGCTGCAAATGGTACCACACATGAAGAAGCGCCTACAGGTTTATATAGTGTGTTAAATCCAGGCGATTCTGTAAATGGATATGTTGTTACAATACAAAAAGGACAAACTACAGGTTATTTGCAGTTAAAACTTAACCCAGATGATTTCCTAGGCTTTGATTATGCACTAGGTTTGAAAATAGTAAGTGTTTCTTCCGGCTATATAATAAGTGGTAATTTCAATACCGGTATTCTCGCGATAGGAGTGAAGAATGAATGGGATGGAATTTACGATTATAAAGGTTATTCACTTCGAGCCGGTGATGCAAGCTTAACCGGTAATTTTTCAGGTAAAGAAATGCCGCTGATAACAAAAGGAGCTAATTCTGTAGGGTTTGGAAGTATTCCTCTGTGGGGAGATGGAAATAGTGGAATATCAATTGGCAACCCGCTTTTAACTTTGAATACATCTGTTCCACCGCCTTATCCGATAACCATCACCAGCGATGGAGGGGCTTACAACCTTCCAGGTTATGACAGCAGGTATGATCCTGATACAAAAACGTTTTATATAGCCTACACCTGGGGAGCAGGCCCTACAGCAAGGCAGTCTATTGATACTTTGACCTACTTACGTCCGAGATAAAATTTAAATGAATTCAAACTAAATAATCGATTAGAATGAAAAGAATAATTTTTGGAACTGCAGTTATTTGCTTACTGCAAATTTCCTGCAAAAAAGATAATACAAATCCAGCCCCAAAGCCACCGGAACCTACTGATCAGTCTTTTTCCACAAGTTTTGAAAGTATGGATAGCCTTACAAGTCAGGGTTGGGTATTTACCAATTTAAGTGATGATCCCGGGGAAGAATGGTCAATCGAGAGTGTGACTCCTTTTGGAGGCCAATCTGCATTTGATGGCAGCAAATTCTTATTTAGTAATTATGCTGCTACCAATGATCCTGGAAGTTCATCTGGCATCATCAGCAACTGGGCAATTTCGCCAAAGCTTTATTTTCAAAATGGAGATAAAATAAGTTTTTACACATTATCAAATGGGTCAAATGATGGCTATGGAGACAGGCTTCAGTTACGTTTGAATACTTTTAATACGTCAGATAGTATAGGAGAATCATCTTCTGATGTTGGTAATTTTACAACACCTTTAATTGATATTAACCCTCTTTATAAAATTTCACCTCCGGATGATTACCCTACCACCTGGACAAAATATGAGGCAACCATTACAGGCCTTAATGAACCAGATTCAGGGCGTTTTGCAATACGCTATTTTGTACAACTGAACGGCGGTGCGAACGGGGACGAGCTTGCAATTGATAAGCTTGAATTTACCAGCGCTAATCATTAAATACACAGATCAATATTCAAAAAGCCGCTAACAAGCGGCTTTTTTTTTTGCAATGCAGCATTTTAAATTCTGGGTTGTCTTACCATTCGTACCAATTAACAATGTTTTAAAGTTTTTTTAACTTTTTATTCATATTCTCTATATTTACACGCAAAATCTAAAATTGTCTAAAATGAGAAAAATTGTAAGTCTACTTACGTTTATGCTATTTATTAGCGTTGTGGCCTGGTCACAAGGTAAAATAAGCGGCATCGTACGGGATCAGAATGGAGACCCCGTTCCTTTCGCAACAGTTAATGTTAAAGGCTCGAAGGTTAGTGTGGCTGCAGACGCCAATGCTAATTTTTCAATAAATGCCAAAAGCGGGGATGTGTTGCACATTACTGCTGTCGGTTATGACCCGGCAGAAGTAACTGTTGGCGATTCTCCTGCGCTTGCTGTTGCATTAACACGCAATGCCGGTACAATAAGCGATGTAGTGGTAACCACTGCATTAGGTGTACAGCGGCAGGCAAAATCGCTGGGTTACTCAACCGCAAAAGTTTCCGGAAAGGATCTGGTTCAGGCAAAACCAATCAGTGTGGCAAATGGCTTAACCGGTAAGGTTGCCGGTTTGCAAATAAACACTGTTAACAATGGTTTGTTTGCGCCTACCCGCATTACGCTTCGTGGTAACAGGTCAATAACCGGAAATAACCAGCCACTTTTAGTTGTGGATGGGGCTATCTTTTACAGTGATCTTAGTACTATAAATCCGGAAGATGTTTCTGATGTAAGCATACTTAAGGGCTCAAGTGCATCTGCCATCTACGGTTCTGATGCATCCAACGGTGTTATCCTTATTACTACAAAAAAAGGTATACGTAACCATTCATCCATAACTTTTTCTACCACCGTTTCGGCAGAAACAGTTTCTTATCTTCCTGATCTGCAAAACAGGTTTGGAGCAAATGGCGGTGAAAAATTTGTGTATGATCCTGATGATCTTTCTAATAATATTCCTTATGAAAACCAAAGCTACGGCCCTGAATACCGTGCAGGTGCATCAGTACCTATCGGAAGAAAGTTATCAGACGGAACTGTGCAGATCGTACCTTTTCAATCACTTCCGGATGAAAAAAAGCACTTTTTTAATACCGGTATAACCACCCAGCAAAATCTTTCTTATTCTTCTGGTGATGCGGATAACACTTTTTTCCTGAGCGCACAGGATGTAGTTACCAAAGCCGTTATGCCGGGAGATCATGGAAGAAGAGATGTATTCAGATTAGGAGGCGCAAGAACATATGGCATTTTTTCTATTAATTATTCTGCTGCCTATACGTATAAAAATTCAAATACAACCAATACAGGAACTGTGTATGAGAATGTAATGAACACACCCTCATACATTCCTTTAACCCAATATAAAGACTGGAGAAGTAATAAATACGCTACTCCTGATGGATTCTACAACGACTATTTTGATAATCCTTACTGGGATATTGATAATTTCAGGAATATCTCAACCGAAAATAATTTTTCCGGTAATTTTCAAATCAGCGTTAAACCGGTTTCATGGCTTAATCTTTCGTACAGGGCTGCCATCAACAATATAAGCAGCAGGTATGAATACGAGATAGGTGCATTAAGCTACAGTGAATTTTCTAAAACGCAGGATACCGTTTATTATTCAAATCCTGAGGGTAATGGTATCGTTCCAACAACAGAATCACCTAAATATGTCGCTAATAATAATGAAAACAACGCTGCGTACGGAACTTCTACTTTTAATAATCTTTTGTTTACCTCTGATTTCATCGCAAGTTTTAATAAAAATCTTTCCCAGGATTTTAATCTTAGCGCTACGCTTGGATCATCTTACCAGGATAATAAGATAAATTATAATGGTACAGGCATAAACGCTGC